>NZ_JBVVOZ010000007.1:0-266004 GCF_055807395.1 Bradyrhizobium sp. Kon10
CTGTGGACCTTATCCCGGGGTCCCGATTGGATGCCGATCACCCCGAAAACGGGGTCCTTATTCCATGCCGAAACACACAATACGCGCCATAGCGCTTGAGGATCCGCTCTGGGATCAACGGCACGCGAGCAAGCTGCACGAAGGAATGCTCGGGCGTTGTGGGGGCCTTGTCGAACTGGGGGGATGGATCTGGATTGTTCAATGGTCTCTCTCTTCGTGTTTGAGTGCGCGGTTTGCACGAGAGAGATTCAGTCGTGCCCCCAGCGAAATTGACTGGTAGTGCGGGCCTCGAAGAGAGCTCAGGTCACATTTTAGAATGTGAGCGGCGATAGCCGCGATCGAAAACGCGAGGCGAGGGAGAGGAGGGACGGGCACCGAACGACACTTCGGATTCGGCGGAGCGTCGCTTGGGTCCGGAGAGTGCGGTGTGGGGCCCAGCACTCTCTTGCTCGTTCCTTGCCCGTTCACAGATTAGAGGGAAGGCAGGGAAGGCAGGGAAGGCAGGGAAGGCAGGGAAGGCAGGGAAGGCAGGGCAGGCAGGATGGGCGATGGGCGATATAGCCGGCCGGCCGCGAATCGCGCATTCCGCGACAATTGAGACGAATGCGTTTCCCAGAACACCTAGCAAAAATGGCCGCTCGGCAGACTGACGCTTGAGCGGAGTGCGCCGAAATCGCCAATCTGAGCGCCGCCAGTATCTTTATGATGCATGCGCCCTGGCGCGTTCACGGGCTTCTTGGCGACGCTGACGACGTTCGCGCCGCCGCTTGGCCCGTTCAGCTAGTTGCGGCAAGGGCGGCACCGGCGCGCCGACTATTTCGACCGGAGCCGTCGCCGTCCCCGAGTCTTCGCTTCGGCGCGCCTCCATGGACTCGAGCACGGCTCGCCCTTTGACGGTAATCCTCCAGCCGCCATTTTGGCGCTCAACGAGACCGTCCGAAAAAATGTCCAGCCCGGGCACGCGCGCGGCCAGCCGCTTGGTGCGCTCGGCCCACTCCGGGCCGCTGGTGGCGAGGATGGCCATGTCGCGCTTGAGGTCCGCCATCACTGCGAATCCATCCGGGTAACTCACCAGGATCTTCAAGACTGTGACTTGGAAATTCACCCCGCACCTCGCCGGATCAACGCCACATGGTCGGTGGTTGGGCGAGGGCTTTCCGACCGATCTGCCGCAGCTCGTCCGGTGTCGCTTCGCCGGTCTTTGCGGCTTCGAGGATCTTGCAGGCGACGTGGGTGCGAGCGCCGGTCTCGTCGCGGGGTAGCTTTTCGCAGACCTCGTCGAGTACCGCTCGCAATAGAGCGGTTGTCGGTTGTTCAAACATGGGTACGCCCCTGGAAAGCCTTATCATATCGTAAGTCTTTCCATTTGGGGATTCACGAATTTTAACTAACGAGCTGCCGCGCTGCACACGACGGGCGCCTGCGCCGCTCCTGAAATCTGCTCGATACTCCCCTCTCAAATCGGCAGTCCGAGTTGTGGCTCCGCCTGCGCTTCGCCGTGGAACGAAGACAAGGAGATTCCAAGGAGCCGGATCGGCTTTGGAGCGGGCATCTCGTTCTGCAGCAAGGCGATCGATAACCGTTCGAGCTCGCTGCGGTTCGAGATTGGGAAGGGTGTGGACCTGCTCCGCGTGATGATTTCGAAGTCGTTGAACTTGATCTTCAGCGTAACGGTCCTCCCCCGCGCGCCCTTGTCCTCGCAATGCCGCCAGACCTTGTCGATCAGCGGCTGCAACTCGGCCGCCATCGCGTCGAAATCTGTAAGATCACTGGAGAACGTGCTCTCTGCGCCAACCGACTTCCGGATCCGGTTGGCGCGGACCTCGCGGTCGTCGACGCCCCTCGATATCCAGTAATAATACGCGCCGGCCTTGCCGAAACTAGCCTGCAAGAACGCGAGTGACTGGTTGCGCAGGTCGAGGCCAGTGTACAGGCCGAGAGCATTCATCTTCGCGCTGGTCGCCGGACCGATGCCGTGGAATTTCCCGACCGGCAGCCCCTCGACGAACGCCGGACCCATCTCCGGCGTGATCACGTATTGGCCGTTCGGCTTGCGGTGATCAGAGGCGAGTTTTGCCAGAAACTTGTTGTAGGAGATGCCGGCCGAGGCGTTGAGGCCGGTCACCTCCTTGATCTTTGCACGGATTGCCAGAGCGACATCGCGTGCCAGCGGAATTTCTTGCAGGTTCTCCGTGACGTCGAGGTAGGCCTCGTCGAGCGAGAGCGGTTCGATGATTGGCGTGTGCTCGGCGAAGATGTCCCGGATCTGCTGCGAGACCGCTTTGTAGACCTCGAAGCGCGGCTTCACGAAAATAAGATCCGGGCACTGCCGCTTCGCCGTCACGGACGGCATGGCCGACCGGACGCCGAACTTGCGGGCTTCGTAGCTCGCGGCTGCCACGACGCCGCGCTCGCGCGACCCGCCGACCGCGACCGGCTGGCCTCGGAGGTCCGGATTGTCACGTTGCTCCACCGATGCGTAGAAAGCGTCCATGTCGACGTGGATGATCTTGCGCTGGCGGGAAGGGGACCCGGCCCGGTCGTCGGGATCGCTGGTCACGTCGCCGCCCCAGCCGGATCCTCCTTGACGCCGCGGGCGACGATCCGGAGCGATCCGTCCCGTAACGGACGCTGCAGCTTCAACGCCTCGTCCGGGGAAGCGGTCATCCAGATCTCGACCTGTTCCGGCGTCGTCAGGATCACCGGCATCGCCTTGGGGTGGATGGCGCCGACCTCGGCGTTCGGCTCCGTCGTCAGGAAGGCGTAGAGATCATTGTTGGTCTCGCCCTCCTTGACCTTCCGGACCGAAGTCCAGTTCGTCCAGATGCCGGCGAAGCAGGCGAGGGGGCGGCTTTCGTCGAGCGCGAACCAGATGTCACCACCCTCGTCCTTGTTGAACTCGCTGAATGAGTTGAACGGCACGACGCAGCGGTTCTCGACGCCAAGCCACCGCGTCCAGTGTTTGCTCTTCACATTGCGGATGTTGGTTGTGCCGCCGTCCGGCTCAATTCGAAGCAGCTCCTTAAAGTTGACCGGCTTACCCTTGGCCTCCAATTTCTTGGCGCGCTTCTTCGTCGCCTCCATAAGCGCTTGCTGCGACGATGGCATTCCCCAGCGCGCGGTCGCAAGCTCGCGGCCCTCGGCACCGGCCCGTACGATCGGCGCCTTGTAATCCGGAAACACGCCGGGCATCGGCGCGAGATTGCCGACGTAGCGGTTGACCACCCGGAACAGTTCGCTGATGGCGGCCTGGTTCGTGGTGATTGAGTAGAGATTGCACATTGGTCAGGGTTCGGTTCGAGGATGGCGCGGTTGCGCCGCCAGCTGTAGCAGAGTCGCCGCTGGTTGCCGGCCCGCCGTGGCGCATTTGCGGCAGCGCAGTCGACTGGCGAGGTCGTGGACGAACGTGGTCGGCGGGTGCTTCATCGCCGCCAGATCGACATCACTCGCCGTCTTGCATCGGGCGCAGCGGATCTCAAGCCATGCGAAACCCGCATTGACGGCCTGGTCGATCGTCGGTGACGGATCGATCGGCTCGCCGTCCGCCCACATCCGTTCGTTCCAGCTTTCGCAGAGCAATCTGTCCGCCTGCCGAATTAACGCTTCGCCCTTTGCCCTGGTCTCTGCAGACTGCGCGGCCAGGATGTTGGTCATCGCGCGCGCCTTGCCGAGTTCCTTGTTCAGAGCCTTGCGAGCGCCCCCGGACAGGGGCGTCGGGTGATGTTTCGGCGCCATGCTGGCATCCAGGTTGCAAAACAGACGGGCGTGCGGCGGCAATCAGTCGTACGCGGGCCAGCAGCCATCCTCTTCCAAACGACCGGTCCGTTGTTGGCACGTGTCGTCGAGTAAGCGCTGTCCGACCTCCTTCCAGATCGCTTCGGGACCGGCCAACCGCACCGCGTCCGCCTTCTGGATCTCCACGGTGCGGCTACAACGGCGGCATGACACCCGCAGAACATGTTGCGGAATGTCGCACAGCCGAAGCGCCCGGACGGACGGCCTCGCTGGGCGGCCCTCCGTTGCGGCCTCGTCCAGGACGGACTGCCAGTATTCGGGCGGCATGTCATCGGCGGGACTTGGTGTGCGTTCCCGGCCCGTCTCTGCCGACGGCACTAGCTGCCATCTTCTCCATCTCTTTGCGGGTCGGCATGCGCCAGCTTGCGGGTCGGTTGCTCATGGTCAATTAGAACATATAGAGAACAAACGAGTCGAGTCCCCAAAGCAGGAAAGCGGGGAAATGATCCGGGACTTGGGCGCGGGTGTCGGAACCGTGCCGCCCCGTTCGTCTTGAGTCCGTGTCCCCGTACCCTGGAGCGTTGCGTAGCCATGGCCCCTCGCGCGAACTGGAAAGGCTTCCTCCGTCTGTCCCTCGTGACCTGTCCGGTCGCGCTCTACCCGGCGACTTCGGAGAGCGAGAAGATCTCGTTCAATCAGCTGAACCGGCAGACGGGCCACCGCATCAAGTACCTCAAGGTCGACGCCGACACGGGCGAGGAGGTCGCCAACGAGGACATCGTGAAGGGCTATGAGCTCGAGAAGGGGCAGTACATCGAGGTCTCCAAGGAGGAGCTCGAGGAGATCGCGCTGGAATCGACGCGCACCATCGAGATCGACGAGTTCGTCGACAGGACCGATATCGGCCCGCGCTATCTGATCCGCCCCTATTACATCCGTCCGGACGGAAAGGTCGGGCACGACGCGTTCGCTGTGATCCGCGAGACCATCCGCGAGATGGACAAGGTCGCGATCGGCCGCGTGGTGTTGACCAACCGCGAGCACATCATCGCGCTCGAGCCGATGGAAAAGGGCCTCGTCGGCACGCTGCTGCGCTATCCGTACGAGGTACGCAGCGAGCAGGAGTATTTCGACGAGATCCAGGACGTGAAGGTCACCAAGGACATGCTGGACCTCGCCAGGCACATCGTGAACCAGAAGGCGGGGCGGTTCGATCCGGAGAAGTTCGAGGACCACTATGAGACCGCGCTGATCGAACTCATCAACCAGAAGCGCGCCGGGAAGCCGATCACGCCGAAGGAGAAGCCAGCAGCCACCAACGTGGTCAATCTCATGGAGGCGCTGCGTCGGAGCGTCGGACAGGAGGCCGCGCCGGCGAAAGCGGGCAAGGTCGCCAAGAAGCCGCGAAAGGCTGCTGCGGGCCAGAAGGAAATGCTGATGCCGATCACCGGCAAGACCACGAAGGAGGCGGGGGCGAAGAAGGCGGCCGCCAAGCCGCAGCGAAAGTCCGCCTAGGCCATCGCGCCCGGCAGGACAGGGTGTGCTTCAGATTGCATTCAGAGAAGTTCGGCAGGAGCAGCGCATGGCGACCGTATTCATCACCGGCGGCACGGACGGGCTCGGTCGCGCAGCGGCCCAGTCGCTGCTTGATGCTGGTCATCGCGAGGTGCTGCACGCCCGATCGGCTGAACGTACGGCGCGCATTGGAGAACTCGCGTCGCGTGCCGCGGGAATCGCCGTCGGCGATCTCCGCGGTGCCGCCGAGACCAGGAGCATCGCGGACCAGGTCAACGCGATCGGGCGCATGGACGCGATCATTCACAACGCAGGAGTCTACACGGAGGCCAGCCGCGGCTCGACACCGGAGGGTCACGCGGGCGTCCTCGCGGTCAACACGATTGCGCCTTACATGCTGACGGGGCTGATCCAGCGACCCGCGCGCCTGATTTACCTCAGCAGCGGCTTGCATCGCGGCGGCGAGGGTTCGCTGCGTGATCTCGACTGGATGAAGCGGACCTGGGATCCGGCAAAGGCCTATGCAGAAAGCAAGCTGCAACTGGTTGCGTTGGCCTTCGCCGTGGCGCGACGCTGGCCGGAAGTGTTGAGCAACGCGGTCGATCCCGGCTGGGTGCGTACGCGAATGGGTGGGCCGGGAGCACCGGTAGACCTCGACACCGGGCAGCGGACCCAGACTTGGCTCGCCGTAAGCGAGGATCGGGCTGCAATGGTCAGCGGTCGCTACTGGCGCCACATGCGGCAGGAGCAGCCGGCCAGCGAAGCCGCCGATCCGGGATTCCAGGACCAACTCATCGCGAAACTAGGCGAACTGACGGGCGTCGCACTCCCCGAACATTAGAACCGGCTCCAACGGTCGCGTGCCGGCTCCGGATTTTTACGGCCGCATTGAGGCGTGATCGTTTACGATCCGAGATTATAATTCCGCGCGATGGATATCGAGTACGACCCCAAGCGCGAGGCCGTGGCAGCGATGAAGCTCGCCGCCGAAAGCGATGGTGCCGAACGTCAGAAATGGATCAGCGCTGCCCTGGCGTGGCACGAACTCACGCGCCAGCGGGCGCCTGCGCCCGAGGGCAGCAAGGCGAAAGAGCTGGTTTAGTTGAACTCGGAGGCGCACTCGGGGCAGGTATCTCCGATCGAGTCCAGCACCTCCACCACCGCAGCCATAGCTTCGTCGTGCGACGCTCCCGAGGGCGGATGTTGGCGCGCGATTTCGACGGCGCGCTGGCGCGCGTGCGGATCGGCGCGGTCCTGTATCCAGCAGTGTTCGTCGCATTCGCGGATAGCGCCGGTCTCCTGCAGAACAGAGATCGCCCAGCCGCGCAGTGTGCTGATCACCGGCCGCCTTTCCTTCATCATCAGCATAGAGATCACTCCCGCCGGACGAATCCTTCCGCCCCATCGCTCGTTCCAGGCAGGTACCACAGGGCAGGGATTCGAAATCGCAGACCGTCAGGCTTTTCCACCTGTTCCATATCCGGCGTGCATTCATGAGGCGGGGCAGGCTCAGCCGCGTCGCATTAACTGCCGGGGACCAAGTCGATTAGGCGTGTGATGAGCGGCGGTGTTCGCTAAGGGACGCGCTATTTTTTTCGCTCCAGACTACAATCTTTGAGTTTTGTTCGGCTGGCTTCCTACTGTCGGTTTATCAGCATCTAACGCAACGATCAGGAGCGCATGGCGCCAATTTTCGCCGGCTGCGCAGCGAATGTGCATGTCCCCCTAAGTGGCGCTGTCCTCGCCGGTAAACTTTCTCACTGGTTTCCGGCCCACACCGTCATTCCCGGCTGGATGCGCCGCGTTCCAAGCACGCGCTGCCACTCCGCCATGAAGGCGCCCCCGACGCCGAGCGGCGTGCCCTCGGGTGATGCGAGCCTCACCGCTGGGAGCCTCTGCAAGGGGTGTCGAGGCCGATGGGACAGGTGAGCAGGACCAGACTAGCGAACCTGACCCGCACTGCCCTGCCACCCTCGGCGAAACTCGACTGCTCGAATCATCTAATAGCTTTGAGTTTAATTCGATGGTCGGCACTGTGCACATTTCCGGGACGCGTCGGCGGCCGCTGCGATCGGCTTCGGAAGATGCGGCGATGCGCTGGGCCGTCATCTGCGCAATCTGACTACGGTCCGTTGCAACCGCTGTTCGTCGCGTTCCTGCTCCGTATCTGGGTGGCGCACTGGCGCTAGGGCCGCCTCAAATCGGCGCCGATTGCTTCGGAACGAACACAACACAGCGGGGTTGGTCGCCGATAATCGGAGCGCTCCGATGCACTTGGCCCGTCAGTCAAATGGACGGAGAACGATCTCCGCCGGAACCTTCGTGATCGCAGTCTTGGTCCTGATGGTCACTGTGCATTTCGCTACGCGTTCGGTGACGTGACGTGTTCGGGCGGGCCTCGCCTGCCGCCAGCGGTATTCCGTCATGATCTTGCGAATAATCGAGATCGCGGCGGGAATCGTCCTGGTCGCGTTCGCGCTTCGCGACGTGTTCGACACCGTGGTTGTCCCGGGCGAGAGCAGGGGCGCGTTGCGCGTGGCGCGGCGGCTCCTCGCCATCATGCTTCCGATTTGGAAGTGGGCTCGCCGCGGCAAGAGCGGTGTCTCGACCAGCTTCGCGCCGGCGATCCTGATGGGCTCCTTCCTGATTTGGATGGGGCTCCTGCTGTTTGGTTTCGGCCTGATAGCGCATGCACTGGGCGAGTGGTTCTCGCCCCCGGCGGACTTCCAGCAGGCGCTCTTCATCGTCGGTAGCGCCCTGTGCACGGTGGGATTGAGCGGCGTCGAGGCCCACGGTCCTGCTCGGTGGGTTCTCGTCTGCGCAGGGCTTTCAGGCCTCTCAGTTCTCACCATGGCGGTGACGTATCTGCTCGAAGTGCAGGAGGGCATCTCCCGCCGCGACGCTGGAATCCTGAAGCTCACCACGGCTGCGGGCGAGCCGCCCTCGGCCCTCGGATTGCTGGAGCGGTATGCGGACCTCGACTCTCCTGAGGAAATCAGGCGTATCCTCTATGGCGGGCGCGATTGGTGCGCTTCCGTGCTGCAGAGCCACGCTTCTCATCCCTCGCTGATCTATTTCAGGTCCGCCGCGGTGGGCGCCGGCTGGCCCGCCACGCTCGGCGCCATGATGGATCTCGCGCTCATATTCGAATTGCTGATCGACGACCCGGCGAGCCGGGCCCCGGCGGTCCTGCTTCGAAGCGAAGGGTTGCGTCTGATGAAAGAACTGAATGGAGTGGTCGGCCTTCAGCCGGCATGCGACGAGACCACTGCTGCGGCGGTGCCGCGGGTATGCGCCCGCTTGACGGCGGCCGGGTACAAGGTGCGTTCGTCGATCGACGCTGCGGAGCGCGGATCGGCGGCGAAAGCACGCGGGTCGTGTGCGAGCCGCTGCGGAGCATCTGGGCACGCTCACCTCGCCCCTGCTTCCGTGAAACGACACGACACCCCAAGCCGGCAGGTCTGGTCTCCCCCCAGTGGCTCACTCCGAACTGGCGAGCAGTTCTGCCAAAGCCGACTGTAGTTCCCCTACCTTGAATGGTTTATGCAGCATGCGCGAGTATCCGCTGTCCTGTACCGGACTGAGTGCCGCGGTTTCCGAATAGCCACTCGCAAAGATGATCGGCAGATCGGGACGGCTCCGTCTGGCCTGCATCGCCACCTCGGCACCGGTCATGCCCGGCATGGCGAAGTCCAGAATCATGGCGTGCGGAGCAGTTCTTTCCAGGGTCTGCAGAGCCGAAACACCATCCTCCGCGATCAGCGAGGAGTAACCCAGGCTTGCCAAGGAATCCGTCAGGAAGGCCCGCACGTCCGGATCGTCATCGACGATGAGCACCGTACCGGGAGAAGTCGTCGCGCCTTCCAGGGGATGCTCCGCGGCTCGCCGCGGCTGGATTTCTGTCCTGCGCAAGTAGAGCCGGACGGCGGTTCCTGCCCCTGGGGCACTCTCTATCCTGACGGCACCTCCTGATTGATGCAGGGTGGCATACACTTGGCTGAGCCCAAGCCCGGTGCCTTTGCCGACTTGCTTCGTCGTGAAGAACGGCTCGAAGGCATGCTCGGCGACTTCTGCGCTCATGCCGGTGCCGGAATCCTTCACTAACAGCTCGACATAGTCGCCGTCCTGTAGTTCCGGATCACTGGTGAGCCGGCACGGGCGCGCCGCGATGACGAGTTCGCCGCCGCGGGGCATGGCATCACGCGCGTTCAGGGCGAGATTGAGCACGGCCATCTCGAGCTGCATCTGATCGCCCTCGACGAAGACGCTCTCGGTGTGAAGATCCAAGCGAAGCTGGATCGCCGGGCCGATACTCCTGCGGAGCATGTCCGCAAATGCTGTGAGCGCGGTCGAGATGTCGATCGAGGTGATCTCGAGCTTTTGAGTCCTGGAGAAAGCCAGAAGCTGTCCCGCCAAGCGGGCGCCGCGATCCGCAGCCTTCAGGCCCGCGTCCGCCCAGCGCCCCACGCGGCCTGCGTCGTCAGGCTTACGCCGGATCAGATCGAGGTTGCCCGTAATTCCTTGGAGAAGGTTGTTGAAGTCGTGAGCTATTCCGCCGGTCAGCCGACCGACGGCCTCCATCTTCTGCGCCTGGCGGAGGGCGGCCTGGGCGCGCTCCAGTTCGCGGCTCCGAGCCAGGATCCGCTGCTCCAGCGTCTGGTTGAGCTCGCGCAATCGAGCTTCGCTCTCCCGCAGCGCCGTCTCGGCGCGCACGCGCTCGGTGGTCTCCGAGACGATGCACAGCACGCCGCCGATCCCGCCATCCCCGTCCGGAACCGCGGAGTAGGAAACGTCGAAATAGACGGTTTCGCCGAAGCCATGCCGCTCGATGTAGAAGGGCCGATCCTTGGCCGAAAACGTTTTCCCGGTGTCCCGCACGCTACGCAGCAGCGGCTCCAGATCGTCCCAAAGCTCGCTCCAGCTCTCCTCGGCCGGCCGCCCAAGGGCGCGGGGATGCTTGTCGCCGATCGTGGGGGCGTAGGCGTCATTGTAGAGGGCGACGAACTCTGGACCCCAGAACAGGACGATCTGAGCTTGCGCCCGAAGCAGCAGGCCGAGCGAGGTCCTGAGATCGGACGACCAGTCCTGAGGTCTTCCCAGCGGCGATCCAGACCAATCGTGGTCTTCAAGCAGTTGTGCGACCTGACTGCCCGGCGGAAAGGTCGACGTCTCGGAGGAGATCCCCATGATGCCCCGGTAAGCGTGCGAGCCGTGGCTCGAAGGAACTACGTTCGAAATGCAATCCTACAAAATGCTTTGGAGGACATTTCGTTCCCGGGGCGCTGCCCCGGGGCTCCGCTGGGCCAAACCCGACGCCCTCTGGCTTCTGCTCGCTGAGTGGCGCCAAGGAGGGGCGGCCATTCGGATCGGATCCTAGGCCTCCGCACGCCCGTATCCAGCCGTGCTCCTCCTCCGATCTGGTGCAGCACCGACCGGATCGGCAGCCGTCGGTCTGACTTCAGCATTGAATTCCGCCGCCCAGCCGAATCCTTGCGCTCCGTCCGTTCCAATGACAGGGCCGAAGTTGTGACTAGCAGCTTGAGCCTAGAACGATGATTTTCATTTCCGATGAATACGGACAGGTAAGGAGGAAAGGGCCCTCAACCCCGTGCTGTCCCGGAACGCGATCTCGCCTGTGATCTCCAGCCGACCGACACGAGCGGCCAGGGCCGAAAGAACCGCTTCCGCCTCGAGACGCGCGATCATCTGTCCGACGCATCCGTGGATGCCCGACCCGAATCCGATATGTCCCGAAACTCGACGCGTAATGTCCAGCTGATCGGCCCGCTCCCATCTCTCCGCGTCCCGATTTGCCGAGGCGACGAGGAGTAGAACCTTTTCATGCTTGGCGATGAGTACTCCGGCGATCTCCGTTTGGTGCGGGGTGGTGCGGAAGACGAATGGAGCAGGTGAATCGTATCGAAGCGTCTCGTCGAAGGCAGCGCGGGCGAGCGACGGGTTCTGGGCCAGAATAGCCCATTGGTCCGGTGCATTGGCCAGACTGTGCAGTGACATGCCGATCGCGCTGATGGTGGTATCCAATCCCGCGGAGAGCAGAGACCGCACCAAGAGACCAGCTTCGTCTTCGCTGATTTCTCCAGAATCGGCCGCTTCGTAGATCTGCGCGCCGAAGCTCCCAGGCCGCAGGGACTCGCGCCGGCACTTTGCCGTGACCCAGGGCAGTACGGCGGCAGCCTTGGACATCAGATCACGGAAATAGTCGTTCTCGGGACCGAAGCCCGCGAACACCATCGCCCCATAGGTCAGAAAGTGCTCTCGCCCCTCCTCGTTGATGCCTAGCGCATCAGGAAACACGCTGGTCGGAAAGACTTCCGCGATATCGCGCACGCCGTCGAACGAGCCGGCCTCGATAAGCGGATCGATCAAGGCGGTCGCCTTGGTCTTGAAGTCGTCTGAAAGCTTGCGCATCACGCCCGGCGAGAGCACGCGGGCCAAAACGGTGCGGGTGCGGGTGTGGAGCGGTGGGTCGGCTTCCAAGATAATGCTCGGTGCCCGCCAAGGCGTTTGCTTGAAGTAGTTGGCGAGGCCGGCGCCACCGGCGCTGCTGAAATTCCTGGGATCATCGAGGATCGATTTGACCTCTGCGAAGCGCGGGACGGCCCAAACGTCGTATTTTGTGAGTCGGACGGCCGGACCGGTGGCCCGCAGCCTTTCGTAGATCTCATATGGATTGCGCCTCGTTTCCGAGGAGAACGGATCAAAATCACTCGATGGGGCTGTGCGAGCGGTGCTCGGCATGATGCTGTCTCCCTTGTCCTTTGTTCTATTGATCTGACTGAACCTGCCCGTACCCTGCGGCCAGCCGGAAAGGCCGGCGAGCCGCAGGGCTGCGAGTGCTTACGTCGATTTGACTGTCGGCAGGCGAGCCTCGATCCAACTCGCGATGTCCGCGACGACAGCATCTCGTCCGAGATCGTTGAGCGGGTCGTGGAAAGCGCCGTCGTAAAGCTTGAGCGTCTTGTCTTTCGAGCCGGCGGCTGCCTGGAACGACCGACTGCCGCTGGGCTTCGCCGCCCTGTCTTCGGTACCGTGCAGGATCAGAAGCGGGAGCTTGATGCGCGGAAACTCCCGTTTCAGCCGTTCGTCTGCGCGAATCAGTTCGGCCACTGTCTTTGCGGTCTCGCTCTCGCCCGCAATCAACGGGTCCCGGTTCATGCTCTCGACGACCTGCCGGTCCTGGGAGAAGTCTTCGTTCTTGAGCTTCAGCACGCGAAGGCGCGGAATCAGCCGGCCGATGAGCTTGAGGACCGAAAGCGCGAATGCCGGTGCCGGGAGTTCAAATGCGAAGCTTTCAGAGATCAGGCCTGCGAGTTCGGCCTGATGGTCGACGGCGTAGAGGGAAGCAATCACCCCGCCGGCGCTGTGCCCGAGCAGAAAAACGGGAAGCCCTCGTTCGCGGAATTTGACGGAGCGGACGAATGTGGCGAGGTCGGTGACGTAGTCGTCGAAGCGTTCGACGTGGAAGCGCTCGCCCTCCGACCTGCCGCGTCCGCGATGGTCGAGCGCGTAGACCGCGTAGCCTTCCGCCGTGAATTGGTCCGCCACCCAGGCGTACTGGCCGCTATGCGAGTTGAAGCCAGGGGCGATGACCACGACGGCTCTCGGTTTGCCGTCCGGCCGCCACGCTCGGCTGAAGATCTTGAGGCCTCCGACGCCTTCGAAGGTGGCCTCGGCCGTCTGAAGTGTAGAAACTATCGTCTTTGCGGTTTGCATGGTTCTTGTCCTGTCTATTGGCTGAGGTCGTCGCGCCCTACTTGTCCAGAAACGAGGTGATGATCGCGATGGCTTGGGCGGGCTGCTCTTCCATGATCCAGTGGCCCGAGTCCTTGATCACGCCGGAGCGTACGTCGGTGGCGGCGTAGCCGATCTCGGTTGCCAATTGGACGCCGTAGGAATGGTCGCCGCCGATGGCCAGCACCGGCATCGTCAGCTTGCCTTTCTCCAGGAGCTTGCGGTTGTCGATGGCGTCTTCCGCGAAGGCCACGAACTGGCCGCTGAAGGCGTCGTGGATCGCGAGCGGGCGGGCGTAGATGGCCGCGTAGTGATCGCGTGTCGCCTCGTCGATCGCGGCAGGGTTGGCGGACAGTTCGTTGTAGAACCGGTCGAGCAGGATGCGCTCGCGGCCGGCGACCAGGCGCTCGACGTCGGGCCCACGGAAATTGAAGTGCCACACCTTCGGGTTCTTCAACTGGTCGTCCCAATGTCCCAGACCGGGTAGGGGCGCGTCCATCACGACCCACTTGGTCGTGCGCGACGGGTACTGCGCGGCGAAGGCGTAGCCGACCATGTTGCCGATGTCGTGGGTGACGAGCGCGACGTCCTTGATGCCGAGACGGTCGAGGATCCCAGCGAGATCGCGACCCTGATCGACCTTGCGGTAGCCGCCTTCGGGATGGGAGGACAGGCCCATGCCGCGGAGGTCGGGCACGATCACCGTGTGGTCCTTCATGAGAACTTCGGCGAGCGGCACCCACATGTCGCCGGTGTCGCCGAAGCCGTGCAGCAACACCACGGCCGGCCCTGACCCGCCGACGCGCACGTACTGTGTGCCATCGCTGACAGGGACCTGCTTGCTGCTAAAGGCGGCAGGCCACGGCTTGATCTCGGATCGGGCGGGGGTTGCGATGAGCAGGCTTGTTGCCGCGAGAAGGATAGCCGCTGGGCGCGTCCAACTGATGGAATGCGAAGGCATGCAAGTTCTCCTGGAATGTCGGGCCGATTAGGCGGCGCGGCGCTGAACGGGGATCAGATTTTCGATCTCGGCTTAGGCGCGCGCCATGACGGAGGGCCGAGCATCGGGGGCCAGCGCCACGCCCTGCGCGTTGACGAAGGTCACATCGTCGATGCCGAGGAAGGCGAACAGGGTGCGCAGATACGGCTCCTGATGGTCGTAGCCGGCGTAGCGCTCGTCGAGCATCGAACTGCCGCGACCGGTGATCACGATGATCCGCTTGCCCCCGGCGAGGCCCTTCGGTCCCTGCGGGGAGTAGGCGAACGTCTCGCCCGCAACAGCGATGCGATCGATCCAGGCTTTGAGCTGACTGGAGATCGTCCAGTTGTACATCGGCGAACCGATCACGATGATATCGGCGGCCTTGAACTGCTCGAGAATGGGATCCGCGGCCTTGCCGCGGGCGGCGAACTCTGCGCCCGTCAGATCACCGATCGGATTGTTGCCGAGATCGAGGTGCTCGACCCGGGCTCCCGGGTTGGCGGCCACCAGGCGCTCGACGGCGAGGGCGGAAAGCGGGCGGGTGATGGAGTTGACGCCGAGAATGCTGGAATCGATGTGCAGGATGTTCATGACCGTTGCTCCTTGTTGGCAACGTTCAATTACTCCCAAGGCTCGCGGCTGATTATCCGCCGGAGCGGCACATCATTGTTGCCGATTTGCACGCAATGGCCGCGGGCCGGGGGTGATTTCAGGGGCTGCGTCCCCTAGGATGGCGGATCAAGACAGTTTTGGGGCCGCTTATGCCGCACATGCCGGATTTCGAAGCCTGGGCGATTTTTGCCAAAGTCGCCGAGCGCGGCTCGTTCAGTGAAGCCGCGCAAGAGCTCGGGCTGGCCAAGACCACCGTTTCCAAGGCGGTGACGCGGCTCGAGGAGCGGATGCAGACGACCTTGCTCCACCGCACGACGCGCTCGTTGTCGCTGACCGAGAGCGGACGGGTCTCGCTCGAGCGGGCCGCGCGGATTCTCGCCGATGGAGCGGCGGTCGAGGCCGAGATTCTGGAGGAGGCCGCGATTCCGCGCGGTCTGATACGATTGGCCTCCACATCCGCTTTCGGCGTGCAGCAACTGGCGCCGCTGTTGCCGGAGTTCGTGAAGACGTACCCGAAGGTGGAGATCGATCTCGAGATCACCGATCGGCGCATCGACCTGGTCGGAGAAGGAGTCGATCTGGTGTTGCGGGTCGGACCGGAGCCGGACTCCTCGCTCCGAATCAGCAAGCTCTTCGCTTTCCGAGTACCTGTGGTCGCATCCCCGGCCTATCTGGAGAAACATGGGCGGCCGGAGCACCCGACGGACCTGGCGCGTTTTCCGGCGCTGGTCTTCACCCACATCGTCGGCGCCGAAGTGTGGAATTTCCATCATGCGAAGGAAGGCGAGGTCACCGTTCACGTCGATGGCCCATTCCACGTCAACAACGGCATCGCTGCCATTCCCGCGTTGGTGGCGGGCCTGGGGATTACCGCGCTTCCAGAGGCGTATGTGCTAAAGGAATTGAAGGACGGGCGACTTGAGGAGGTTCTGAAGGACTGGCCCGTGACGCCGGCGGCCGTTCACGTCGTCACCCCGCCCGGCCGCGCGCGGCCGGCACGGGTCAGAGCGCTGATCGAGTTTTTGCGCCGGCACTTCGCGGCGCAGCCTTGGGCACAAGGTATCGAGACCTGAGCGGCTCAGCTTATCCTGAGCCGGACGTCAACTCCGGTTGTGATCGCATTCGAGTAGGGACAGGCCTGATGCGCGCCCTGGACGATGCGCTCGGCCGCGGAACGATCGAGACCGGGCAAGTCCACGGCAAGCGCCACCTGCAGACGCAGTAGGGGATCGTCTTCGTCTTCGCGTGCAGCAAGCCCGACTGTAGCCGTCACGTTGGCGTCCTCCGCGATCTCCGATCCTTCATTCGCGGCGGCCTGTTTGATGGCGGAGAGGAAGCAAGCCGCGTAGGCGGCGGCGAACAACTGCTCTGGGTTCGTGCCTTCGCCCCCGTCGCCTCCGAGTGCCGGCGGCACTGCGAGCCGAACCCGCAGCTCGCCGCCTGAGCTTGCCGCGAGGCCAGAGCGGCCTCCAATCGCCGTCGCCTCCGTCTCATACAGAACTTTCATGTCGATTCTCTCTGTTGATACGCTTCCATCAGGAAACGATGATCGAGATGATTCCGATCGCGGTGATCGCGATCAGAACCGCGACGGGGATCAAGAGGATCTGAATGATCGCCTCATGCCCGCCGACATGGCCGGTCCAGGTCTCGAGCCCATCTCTCAGAAAGCGCTTGAGGTCGATATCGCCGCTTCGACTTTCGGTGCGGAAGAACATCACCGGTACAGCCAGATAGACAGTGAAGTAAACTCCGCTTATCGCCACCATCAAACCGGCCTCGGTATCGCGCGCGAACAACAACAAGAATGCCGCCATGATCAGGGCGTAGACTCCGAGGATCATAATGCCGACGGCGCCGGGCACGTCGGGCGCGGCGGCCTCGCCCATGATAGCGGCGCGAACCGGCACTTCGCGGGGATGGACGATCGGTATGACTTCAGTCTCAAACCCCTTGTGCAGAGCGAACATGGGCTTTCTCCTGTAGTGACCGCAGCACCGGCGGCTATTCGGTGAGACGGATGATCCTCATCCGTGGTGTCCTCCGCAGTGACGGACCGATGTCCGTTGCGGATGTTGGCTTATGCTTATGTTAGGTTCGCAGGGGCTCGCTGATAATCGGGCACCGGAGCACCTCACTGATGCTGGAATTGCGTCAATCTCTGAAGCGAAGCATGAGGGTTGGCCGCCGGCACGCGAACGAGGGAGTTGCGCCGCACGCTCGGCCCTATCATTAACCCAACACCAGAAGCCATGCGGAATGTGCTCTCAACAATGGCGCGAAGCGCTCGACCAGCGGCGTCGAAGGAACAGAGCTTTTGAGGCCCGCTGCAGTCGCTCCTGATCGCATTCCTGCTCGGTGTCTGGGTCGCGCGTCGGCGCTAGGGTTCCCAACGCTCGGGCGTGCAGATCTAACGGAACGAACGCGATCTTACGGGGTTGTCGGCCGATGTTCGGAATGCGCCGATGCATTTAGTCCGACGATCAAGTGGACGGAGAAATATCTCCGCCGGCACCTTTCTGGTTGCTATTTTGGTCATGTGGGCCGCAGCGCATCTTGTCACGCACGGGAAGGCGTGACGTGTACGAGCGGAACTCGCTTGGCCCCGTTGGGTTTCCGCCATGATCTTTCAGACGATCGAGATTGGCGCAGGCATCGTCCTTGTCGTCCTTGCTCTTCGCGACGTATTCGACACCGTGGTAGTACTGGGCGAGAGCAGGGGCGCATTACGAGTGGCGCGGCGGCTGCTCGCAATTGCGCTTCCGATTGGGAAGTGGGCTCGCTTTGGCAAGACCGGGGTCTCGACTAGCTTCGCGCCAGCGATCCTCATGGGCTCGTTTCGGATTTGGATGGGACTTCTGCTGTTGGGTTTCGGCCTGATAGCGCATGCGCTGGGCGACTGGTTCTCTCCGGCGGCCGATTTCCAAGAGGCGTTGTTCATCGTGGGAAGCGCGCTGTGCACGGTGGGACTGAGCGGCATCGAGGCCCACGGTCCGGCTCGCTGGGTCCTCGTCTGCGCTGGTCTTTCAGGGCTTTCGGTTCTCACCATGGCTGTGACTTACCTGCTCGAGGTGCAAGAGGGCATCTCCCGCCGCGATGCCGGGATTCTGAAGCTCACCACGGCTGCGGGCGAGCCGCCATCAGCGCTCGGACTTCTGGAGCGCTATGCGGACTTGGATTCTCCTGAGGAAATTAGACGCATCCTCTATGGCGGGCGCAACTGGTGCGCGTCCGTGCTGCAGAGCCACGCTTCGCATCCTTCGCTGATCTACTTCAGGTCCGCCTCGGTGGGCGCTGGCTGGCCCGCTACGCTCGGCGCTATGATGGATCTCGCGCTCATATTCGAATTGCTGATCGACGACCCGGGCCCCGGCGGTCCTGCTCCGAAGCGAAGGGTTGCGTCTGATCAACGAACTGAATGAACTTGCAGGGCTCCAGCCGTCGGGCGACGACACGACGGCTGCCGCAGTGCCGCGGGTCTGCGCCCGGTTGACGGCGGCTGGCTACAAGGTGCGTTCGTCCATTGACTCCGCAGAGTTCGCGGACCGGCGTCGAAAACACGGAACTCGCGTCCGGGCCGCAGCGGAGCATCTCGGCACCCTACAGCTCCGTTGACGCCGTGACCGCCTATCGGCACGGGCTGGCAGCTTTGTCCGATCAGCGCGCATCCAAGGATGCGACGGTGCCGGCCGCCGAGTATGCGGCGGGCCTGCGCTCCGCGCGCGCTGCCCGCCCGCCCGGGTCCGCGCTGCGGTCGTCCGAGGGCCGTGCTTGGCAAAGGCGATCGGATTACTTTTTCTGCTCGGTGGTAGTTCTGCTAGTTGGGGTGCCGTCGCGTGCGTTCCGTCGCTCGTGGCGTCCTCTGCGCCGCTCTTGACGCCGTTCTGGGCGACCGGTCCGTCGTGCGAGTTTCGCAACACGATAAGCGGGCTCATCTCGCCCACGCGCCTTTGCGAGCTTCACTTGGGCGGCTGTTCATAATCTCCGGCTTGCCACGAGTGTACACTGATTTCAGCACCGGTAGCCGCGCCTCCGGCGAGACCGTGCTAGTGTCCGGTCGTCCGCTTCAAGCCGGAGTCCTGCTTGTCAGCCAACTACCTCGGCTCTCGGGCGCATCAGGGCCAAATCGAAAGCCAGCGGGAGCCAAGATCACAGTCCCTGCCGCCCGAGTGGGCATCTCCCAAAACGTCAGTCTCGCACCCGAGCGACGCGGTGGAACTCCGCAAAAGGTAGGTCGTTTCCCCTGTCCATTTAGAACTGGGGAGACGGACGGGTGAACCGCCGGCAACTTCTTCGCGCGTCCGCTGCTGTTTCGGCTACCGCTATACTGCCGCGTGTAGCGCTCGCTCAGCCGGGCTCCTCATCGCCCTTCACCCCGTCTTCCGTGCGCGATCTTGCGCGCGCGCTTGCTGCCAAGCCATTCGAGCCACCTGACGAAAAGCTGCCTGATCTGCTGCAGAACCTCAACTATGACCAATACCGATCCATTCGTTTCATCCCGGAGAAGGCGCTGTGGCGTCGCGAGAAGCTGCCTTTCGAGGTGCAGTTCTTCCACAGAGGCTTCTTCTACAAGAATAGGGTCGAGATATCGGAGGTGGTCGATGGAAATGCCACGCCGATCCCGTACCGGCGGGATGACTTCTCATTCGGCGACGGGCTCGGGCAATGGCCGGATGTCGATATCGGCTTTGCCGGATTTCGTATCCACGCTCTAATTAACAAGCCGGATTACTACGACGAAGTTTGTGTCTTCCTGGGTGCGAGCTATTTCCGAGCCGTCGCCAAGGGAGAGACGTATGGTCTTTCCGCGCGTGGACTCGCGATCGACACCGGTGAAAGCAAAGGTGAGGAATTTCCGGTCTTTAAGGCGTTCTGGCTGGAGAGGCCGGCGGCCAATGCCACTTCCGTCGTGGTGCATGCGCTGCTGGACAGCAAGAGCGCGGCGGCAAGCTACCGATTCACGATCCGGCCCGGCGATACCACGGTTTTCGACGTCGAGATGGCCCTCTATCCGCGGGTCGACGTGCAGCATGGCGGCCTGGCGCCGATGACCAGCATGTTCTTCTTCGGGCCAAACGATCGCAAGGATTTCGACGATTTTCGCCCCGCGGTTCACGATTCGGATGGACTTGCGATCTTTAATGGGCGTGGCGAACAGCTCTGGCGCCCACTCAACAATCCGCACGATCTGCAGGTGAGCACGTTTGCCGACCTCAATCCACGCGGTTTTGGCCTGATGCAGCGAGACAGAAATTTCTTTGATTACCAGGATCTCGAATCCAAGTTCGAAACTCGCCCAAGCCTCTGGTTCGAGCCGATCGGAGATTGGGGCGAAGGGGCGGTCATATTGTTCGAGATCCCAACTAAGGAGGAGATCCACGACAACATCGCCGCGTTCTGGCGGCCCAAGCAGCCGCTTGCAGCCAAAAGCGAGCATATCTTCACCTATCGGCTGCACTGGGGCCCAGATGCGCCGAAGCCGCAGTCGCTCGTGCGGTTCACTCGAACGGGGATCGGCAGCCGCGGCGAGGACAGCAAGCTGTTCGTCCTGGAGCTCATGGGCGACAAGCTCAAAGGCGTTGACCCCAACACCATCAAGGGCGTGGTGACCGCTGAAAAAGCTGAGATCAGCAACATCGTGACGCAACCAAACCCAGTTACGGGCGGATGGCGCCTGAGCTTTCAATGCGCGGTCAAGGGACAGACGGCCATCGAGCTGCGGGCTTTCCTGGCCGAGCGCGAGGCGCCGATCTCCGAGGTGTGGATCTATCGATGGACGCCCTAAACCAGTCGCCGGCGCCGACCGGGAGCGCGGAGAGCGGTCGATTTCTGCCGCCAGACAGGCCGCTCGCGATGGTGCCGTGCAGGCTGGACCGCGCGGCAGAAGCCCGAAGAGGGGCGGCCCGTTCCAGAAGCTCTCTCGTTCTTCGGCGTCTCATCATTTTCATCGGTACAGCCATTCTGACGCTTGCGGGCGGCTACGAGATGTACGACGTGGTGAAGGTTGGCGGCGTGACCGTTCTCGAGGCGATGCTGCTTGGTCTCTTCCTCGTGCTCCTCGCCTGGGTCGCGTTCTCGTTCATGTCAGCGCTTGCCGGATTTTTCGTTTTGCTGACCCGGAAGTCGCCGGGTCTGCCCATCGATAGGACGCGCGAGTTGCCTGCGATTACCTCGCGCACCGCCATGCTGCTGCCGACCTATAACGAGGATCCTCACCATCTGATGGCGAGACTGCGGGCCATGTATGAATCAGTTGAGGCGCGCGGATACGGAGAGAAGTTCGACTGGTTCTTGCTGAGCGATACGTCCGACCCGGATACATGGATCTATGAAGAGACGGCCTTCGTTCGCCTGCGCGGCGCCTGCGGCGCAGGTCGGTTGTACTATCGACATCGTTCTGAGAATACAGGGCGAAAATCCGGCAACATCGCCGACTGGGTCAGAAGGTTTGGTGGCGGCTACGCCCACATGATCGTCCTGGACGCGGACAGTCTGATGGAAGGCGACACCGTCGTACGGCTTGTTCACGCAATGGAAACCCATCCCGCTGCCGGCCTCATCCAGACGCAGCCGGTCATTGTCAACGCGCGCACCCTGTTCAGCCGGTTGCAGCAGTTCTCCGGCCGTGTGTACGGCCCCATCATCGCAGCAGGTAATGCCTGGTGGCATGGCGGCGACAGCAACTATTGGGGACACAACGCCATCATCCGGGTGGCCGCGTTCGCAGAGGAGGCTGGCCTGCCGGAGCTGCGCGGTCGTAAGCCTTTCGGTGGCCATATCCTGAGCCACGATTTTGTCGAAGCCGCGCTGATGCGCCGCGCGGGCTGGGCAATCTATATGGCCCCGGACCTTCGCGGCAGTTTCGAGGAAGTGCCTCCGTCGGTGCTGGACTTTGCCGGGCGAGACCGGCGCTGGTGCCAGGGCAACCTTCAGCACCTCGCCGTGTTGCCGGCGCGTGGCCTTTATTGGGTGTCACGGCTGCATTTGCTGACAGGGATCGGCTCTTACCTTACCGCTCCACTGTGGCTTCTCTTTCTAATTCTCGGCTTGCTCATTTCACTGCAGGCGCACTTCATCCGGCCCGAATACTTTCCCAAGGGCTTCAGCTTGTTTCCCTCGTGGCCGCAACAGGATCCCGTTCTTGCTGCGTGGGTCTTCGCCGCGACGATGGGGCTCCTGATCCTGCCGAAGCTGCTGGCCTATCTCGTGCTGATCAATGATCGCGAGGAGCGCACCGGTTCAGCCGGAGGCTCCTGGGTGCTGGCGGGGGTCCTCTGCGAAACGGTTCTCGCGGCCCTGATCGCTCCCTGCATGATGATCTTCCAGTCCAAGGCCGTGGTGGAAATACTGCTTGGTCGGGATGCGGGATGGGAGGTGCAGCGCCGAAGCGACGGTCGGCCTGTTCGGGAGGAGATATATCGCAAGCTTGCTGGGCCAACGCTCTGCGGCCTGGCTCTGGCCGTCAGCGCGTATGCTGTCTCTTTCCCGTTGCTGCTCTGGATGTCGCCCGTTATCGTAGGGCTACTGCTTTCGATCCCGCTCGGATTGATAACCTCCTCGCGGTTGAAGTGGACGGGAGTTTTTGCCACGCCAGAAGACTTCAGGCCGCCTCCTGTGGTGCTCCATGCCAACGAACTCGCCGCATATCAGCCGATAGAGGTGGCGGGAGCTCTCGACCAGCTTACCCAAGACCCTGAACTGCTACGCGACCATTTAGAGTCGCTGTCGCCTACGAATCGCCGCAGGTTCGGCCCTGTCGACGTGCCTCTTGCGACTGCATGTGCCAAAGTCGAGGAATGCGAGACCTTTGAAGACGTCGCCGTCTGGCTCGACAAGGCGGAATTGCGCGCGGTTCTTGGCAATCCGACGCTGCTCCAGAAAGTCATTGAAATGCCTCGTCGTGGCAAACACTAGAACACCGAGCAACGTCCCGACCTACGACTGGCGTTCGAGCGGCGCGACTTCTCTGCCGGCGGGTGGTAGTGAGCTCGACCATTTGCGCCTCGTACAAGCGAGATGGCCGCGCCCTTCCGGAGCGCGGCCTGATATCGGCTCAATCTTTGATTTCGTCTCACCAGTGATGATGCCAGCGGTGACGCGCGACCGGATAGGCTCCCCCGTAATAAGCATACGCGGGCCTCACGACGCGACGGTACCGATAGCCATAGGAAACCGGCGCCGTGTAGTAGGTCCTCGTCGCGTAGCCCACACCCCAGCGATAGGGAGCATCGTATCCATAGTCGTAAGCGTATGGCCCGCCATAGTACCCGGCGCCGTAGTACCCTGGACCGTCGTGGTAGCCATAGCCCGGCTCCCAGGCATACGCCGAGGAGGCGAGCCCGCCGATTACGGCGCCATCACTGACGTCGCCGAAATCTCTGGCGTCCCCGCGACCAAACGAACCAACCGCAGGCGACTACAAGAGCCAACAGGATCACGGCATCAAACCGATGAAAGAGCCTGCGGAAGGTCGGGTCACTGTGCCACCTTTCCCCTAGCAAATATCCAATGTAGGCGAGCGCAAAACACCAGGGCCATGAGCCGAGGAACGTATAAACCTGAAATTTCACCATTGGCATCCGCGCAAGCCCGGCCGGGAATGCGATGAAGGTTCGTATCACCGGCAATAGGCGGCTGACAAAGACTGCCATGCTGCCGTGGCGCGCGAAGAACAGTTCGGCCTTGGCGAGTTCGGCGGGGCGAAGTAGGACGTAAGCTCCCCAGCGTTCGATCGCCTTCCTGCCACCCTTGGCGGCCATAAGGTATGCCACAGTCGAACCGAGATTGCACCCGATCGCACCCATCGTCGCGGCGCCGAGCAGGCTGAACCGACCTGCGAAAGCGAGATAGCCGGCAAACGGCATGATTATTTCAGAAGGAAGAGGAACGCAGGCAGACTCGACTGCCATCAAAATGACGAGTCCAAAGTAGCCCAGATGCGATATTGAACCGATAATCCAGTTCGTAACTGCCGCAAGAACTTGATCGAACATGTCGCTTAGCCACCACGCAACGCCTCAAGATCCGGCTTCTTCGAAAGCGTGAGCGTTCCAGCTATTGCAATCGAGCCGCAAAGGAGCGCCGTAGCCAGAGCGACCGTCACATATAACCACGGCACGGTGAGCGTCTCCGGTGGCGGATCAAACACGCCGGACATTAGCGTGACGAGGACGTACGCTATTCCAAAGCCGACCGCGATGCCCATCACCGCGCCTCCGACCACGATGATGAGCCCCTCGCTCCAGAGAAACGCGCCGAGTTGTCTTGGCGTGGCGCCGAGCGCTGAGAGAATGGTGAAGCTGCGCCGACGCGCCGAGAGCCCCAGCGCCAGGACAAGGCCGGTGACGCCCGCGATCATCAACACTGCAAAGCCAAGCTCCAAGGCGGTCAAACCACGCAGGTCGACCGCGGTCAGACTGGAGCTGATGAGCGCCTGTGTCTCACCGAGCGTCGTGACCTTGGTGCCGCCGCGTTTCGCTGCCAGCTTGCGCGCGTCAGCCGCGACGGCTTCTGCGTCCCCCGACGTTCGCAACAGAACTACCTCGCTGGCATCGGAGCTAGCCAGTTTTGCGATGTAGTCCGCGTTGGCTACAAGGAAGGAGTCCTTTGGAGCTGTTGGAAACTCGCGGACGATGCCGACGAACTTGAACGGAACAACGTGATATTGATGGTCGCTTGCGTTCTGAAGCCGCAGGTTCAGGCGGTCGCCGGGCTGCAGCTGGAAGTCGTCCACCGTCTCCTGCGAGACCAGAACACCATCCGGGGTCTCGGCTAACAACGCGAGAGACTTGCCGGCATCATGATTGGCAAAATAGGCGTTCGAAATCGTGGTCAGCTTGCCGATCATTGTGGGATTGATCCCGAACATATCCTGCAGATCCGCTCCGACGTAGGCAAAGCGATGCATCATCGGCTCCGCTGCAGCCACGCCTGGAATTGCTCTCAGCTCCGCCAGAAGCTCGCTGGCAGGATGCGCCGTGGTCCCGGTCAACGTGACATCGGCGCCGTTCGTGAGTTCAGCGTCCACGCGTGATTGTGCATTGTAGGTGCTGTTGAAGATGGCCGTTGCCGTCGCAAAGGCGAACGCAAGCGCGACCAGCGCAACGCCCCTCGCCATCCGGCGTTGCTGACGCGACAGCGAGGCCACGATGATCGGCCCGAGAGTCGCCGATAGCGGCGCAAGCAGCACCGCGACCGCACCCTGGCCCCGTCCCAGCGCCCATCGGCTCAGGCGGAGCCATAACAGGCCGCCACCGACCCAGAAGCACAGAGGCGCCAGAAAAGCTTCGTAGTGCACCGAGGTCTGGGCGATGCCCTCGGGAGCCAGAACAATTTCATAACCGGTCCTTGCGACCATCCAGAATACGACGCCGCCGGCTCCGAGAAAGACGACGTCCAGACAAAGTCGCTGCCATAGCGAAGGCACCGGTCGATCCATCTCCGCGCGCGCAGCCGCGATCGACGTGCCCGTCGCGTCCATCCAGGCGGGAACGAGCGAGGCGGCAATGCCGAAGCCAAGCCCGACGGCACCGACAAGGACGAGCCAGGGCATCACCAGCCCGAGATTTTGCAACCGCCACCAGGTCAGGGCCACGACTGCCGCGAGAAGCAGGCCGATCACGGTGCCGAGTCCTGCAACCGCAGTGGCCTCGATCGCGGCAAGACGCAACAGTTGCAGAAGCGACGCGCCGCGAAGCCGCAGCAGCGCCTGCTCCCGCCGGCGACGCTCCGAACCGGACGAGGCGACCGCGAGCGTAACCAGGAGCGCCAAAATGACTCCGGGAATGCCGAGGAAGAGGAACAGGACGCGCGCATAAAGCGAGTCGGCGCGCACCGCGTCGAGGCGCGCGGCAAGATTGTCCGCAAGCGCGGCGCTGCCTGCGACGCGTGCCTCGAAATTGTTGGCCGCGCGCTGCGCCTGCACGAAGGCCGCACTCGGATCCGGCGGCAAGACGGCATGATCGAGCCGGACATGGATCTGTGTGCGGACCGTGTCCGGCCGCGCGGATGCTTGTTGTGCGAACACGGTCCGCCACTCCGACATTGGCATCAGAAGCACGTTGTCCGGCGGACCCTGGGGCGCAATGTTCTTGGACACCCCGATTGCCTGGAACATGGAGTCGGCATTCGGCAGCGCCACCACACCGGCAATCCTGACGTCGACCGGGCTGCCGCTCACGAGACGGATCGTCACCGTGTCGCCGGGGGCGACGTGAAGATTGGCGGCCGTTTGCGCGGCAATCAGCACGCCGTCCCATGATCCCAGGTTGAGCTCAATCTGACCGGGAAAGAGCTGACGATAATTCGTCTCCAGGCCGAGCACCTTGCCCGGTCCGGTCGTCTGCGTCGTCCCGCCCGTGATAGCGGAAAATCCCTCCGTGTCCGCATAACCTGCGGACTGCAAGTTTTCATAGCGAGCGGCATTGCCGATCGCGTCGATCACCGTTGCCGCATCGGCTCCGGGGACGAGAAGAACCTGCCAGTCCGCGGGCAGGCTCGCCACCGCGCGTCGGGCCATGCTTTCGGAGGATGCGATGACAAATGCGCCCAGAGATCCCAACAGCGCCACAGGCAATGCGAGCCCGACAACAGCAGCAACGAGGCGGCCAAAATGTGCGGCGAAAAAGCCCTTGAGCCAAAGCCGTATCATGTGCTCTCCGCCATCGCCGTTAGCTGGAGGCGTCCGTGATCCATGAGCCATGTGGTCTTCATGCGCCTGGCCACCGAGGGATCGTGGGTGGCAACGAGAAGGGCGGCGTCGCTCCCCTCGAGGGAGTTGAGCAATGCATCGACGGTTTGCCGGGCGATCGACTGATCCAGTTGGCCGGTCGGCTCGTCGGCCAGAATCAGCCGGGGCTTTAGCGCGATCGCCCTCGCGAGGGCGACGCGTTGCGCCTGCCCGCCCGACAGCTCGTCCGGAACCTTGTCGGCTATGTCTGCCAGCCCAAGCGACTCCAGCGCCGCTAGTGCCCGGGTCTGCGGCGAGGAGACCTTTCCGGCTATTCGCAGCGGGACCTCGATGTTTTCGACGACGCTCAACGTCGGGATCAGGCTCGGCGCCTGGAATACGATCCCGACATATCCCGGCCGAAGCGCATCATGCGGGCCGAGCGCAGGCCACCTCAGCAGACCGCCGGTCGGCGTATCGAGCCCGGCGATCAGATGAAGCAATGTCGATTTGCCGCTCCCAGAGCGGCCGAGCAGGGCTATTCGGTCGCCGGCCCGGATCTCGAACCATGCCGGCTGAAGGGCGTAGATGTCGCTGCCGCCCTGGCTGAAGCGGCGCGTCACCTCCTTGCCCTCGACAAGGATGTCAGGCATCGCCGATTCTCCCGTCGCGAAGATGAATAATCCGGTCGGCGCGCGCGGCAAGCGCCTGACTATGGGTTGCCACGAGGACGGCAACTCCGGCCCGGCATTGCTCGTTCAGTATGTCGAGGATGGACCGTTCCGTGACGGCATCGACCTCTCCCGTCGGCTCATCCGCGAGAAGGATCCGAGGAGCCGCAGCCAGGGCGACGGCAAGACCCGCCCGCGCCAATTCGCCTCCCGACAGCTGACCTGGCCGCGCCACAGCGCGCTCCTCAAGCCCGACACCCGCCAACAGGTTCTTTGCCCGCTCGTCGTTGATTTTGCCAGCGATCAGCATCGCGAGCTTGATGTTGTCCGCAACTGAAAGCGAGGGAAACAGGTTCCTGGATTGCATCAGGATGCCGATGTTCGCGCCGCGGCGGCGTGCGCGCTCGGCTTCCGACCGGCGGGTCAGGCGCTCGCCGAGCAATTCGACATATCCTCCATCGGGCTCATCCAGACCCGACAGGCAGGCAAGCAATGTCGACTTGCCGCTACCGGACGGGCCCTCCAGCGCGACCAGTTCGCCCTCGTCGAGCCGCAGGCTGACGCCACGAAGCGCAAGCGTTTCGGATTCGCGCGTGTGAAAGAACCTGTAGAGATCGAAAGCCTCAACGACGGCCATGTCACTGCCACCTGAAGCTCTTCGCCATCAGATCCCATTGGTCGGCATTGTCCGCTCCCAAGGGCGCCGACATGGTCAACGTGACCAGCTTGCCATTCTGCCAGAAGAAATAGCGGTCGTTCTCCTCGCGGATGTCTTTCTCGGTCACCGGGTTTGGCTCGGAATTCGAGCTGTAGCTGACGACCACGGCCGGTCCGGAAGGGAGCTTGACGGATTTGACGCCTGTCACGCGAACCGCCCTGCCAGTCTTTTCAAGGTCGGCGACTTCCTGTTGTTTGGCGTTGACCACGCTTATGGCATCGGAACGTTGCGACACAGCCAGTGCAATCGTGTTGTACTTGTCCCTGAAGGTGACGCCGTCGGATGTCTCGCGGCGAGCCCATCCTTCCGGGACCTTGATGTTGAAGCCGAGCGGCGAGCGGTAGTCGATGAAGACCTGATTGTCGGGAATGTCGCCGGGCGGGTTCTTTTCCGCGGCAACCGGCTTTTCGGCGCTGCTTGCTTGCGCAAAGGCAGACGCGGGCGCGAATCCAACGAGGCTCGCCAGAGCGGCGGCGATAGCAACGGCGCTCATTCTGTTCATAGTTGACCTCCTGTTGCCCCCCCTTGCGAATTGCGATTTTGAAGATGCCCAAAGCTCGTTGGTTATCTTCCTGTATCTTCCCCCTTCGCCTCTTGGTTTGAGCAAGATCATTTCTCCGATGAGAATTAGCTGCGACTTAGGAGCACGCCCGTTCCGGAGCCCGCTGGGCTTCTCTACTCGCCCGCGTCTTTACTGGGTAATGCATCCGGAACGCCAGCAATCGGCAGCCGTACCGTGACACGGAGCCCGGACCGGCCGGCGCCCGCGATGTTCTCCAGCGCGATTCCACCGCCCAGGCTGTCGACAATGCGCTTCACGATGGACAAGCCAAGACCGGTTCCTTCTCCCTCCGGGCGAGAGCCCCGGAAAAACGGGTCGAAGATTTGATCCATGTCGCCGGAAGCAATGCCGGGACCGGTATCCTCAACCTGCAGGATCGCCACGTCGTCCTGTGGATAGATCCCGATATCGATCGTTCCGCCCCGGGGCGTGAAACGAAGCGCGTTATCGAGCAAATTGCGGATGATCGCCGCGAGCATCACCGGCTCGCTGCGCACCGTGAGAGGTTCGACAAGCGCGAAGCCGAGATCGATGCCGCGGTCAAGCGCCTCCTGCAGCAGATCGGCCACGACCTCTTTCGCCACACTGTCTAGCGCTGCAAGCGGCATTTCGGCAGGGTCGGAGGGGGTAGCCTCATGCCGCGCCAGCGCGAGCAATTGCTCAAGGAGATGCTTGGTGCGATGCATACCCTGCTTGAGCGCGGCGACGCGCTCCCGCGCGACCTCGGGGAGCGCAACCGAATCAAGATTTTCCGCCTGCAGGCTGAGCGCGGTGATCGGCGTCCGCAGCTCATGCGCTGCATCGGCAACGAAGCGCCGGTGCTGATCCATCAAGAGCCGCATACGCGCCAACAATCCGTTGATCGAGGTGATGAACGGATGCAGCTCGCTGGGCGTACGCTTTAGCGGCAGCGGAGTCATGTCATCGGCTCGCCTTGAATCGAGATCTCCGGCCAGCTGGACTATCGGGCGGAGCGAGTGCGCAATGACAAGCGCCGTGACCAGCATCAGGCAGGGAATCAGCGCGGCGATCGGAAGCAACGTACGAAACGCCACATCGCGCGCGGTTTCGTCTCGAACAGTGGTCGGCTGCGCCACGGCGAACCGACTGCCGTCGGATCGCGTTCGCAGTAGCACCCGGACTGGTTGTTTCTTCCAGGTCGCGACCTGCAGACCATCGGGCAGGTTGAAGAGCTGGCGATCCTCTGCCAAGCCTCGCGGCGTCTTTCCCAACTCGACGAGCCAGACCTCTGTGTCTTCCTCGACGCCGTGAAGAGGCTGGCCGCCGCTGAAACCGGCATTTTGGGCCAGGCTCGCAAGTTGGATCAGGATCGAGTCCTGCAGTTCGATGGCCTCGCCGAACGCCCAGCTATAGGCGAACATTCCGCCGATTGCACCGCTCACCAGTATGATTGCGGTCAGGCCGACGAACAGGCGCGCGCGCAGGGACCTGATCATGATGAGCGGTCCACCATCCAGCCGACTCCGCGCACGTTGCGGATCGCTGCGGCTCCGAGCTTCTTGCGAAGGGTGTGGATGAGGTATTCAATGGCATTGCTCTCGACCTCTTCATTCCAACCGTAAATCTGCCGTTCGAGCTCGCTGCGCGACAGGACTCTGCCCGGCCGCGCAAGCAGCGCCTGCAGGAGAGCAAATTCGCGTGCGGTGAGCCGTGCGCTCTCGCCGAGAAACGAGGCCTCCCGCGTTGCCGGGTCAAGGTTGAGCTTGCCGTTGGTCAAGAGCGGCGGGGAGCCGCTGCCCTCGCGGCGGAGCACGGCGCGCATACGCGCCAGCAGTTCGCGAATTTCGAACGGTTTTACCAGGTAGTCGTCCGCGCCGAGATCGAGGCCGTCGATACGGTCATCGACCGCGTCCCGTGCGGTTACGATGATCACGGGGAATCTCCGGCCCAGTGTGCGCAGGCGCCGAAGCACCTCGCGGCCGTCCGCCTTCGGCAGCCCAAGATCGAGCAGGCCCAACTCGTAAGATTCATTTTCCGCCGCGTGGACCGCCGTCTCGCCATCGGTGACCCAATCGACCGCATAGGCAGCGTCCTTGAGCGCCTGCTCGATGGCTGTGCCGATCATTCTGTCGTCCTCGATCAGCAGAACTCGCATCGTTCCTTTCCTCACTCGGGAGTCCAGAATCGGAGCTGCCTAATTCTTGTGCTCAAGACTTAGCGCAGACTTAGGCCGGCGTCGCGCGCCGCCGCGAGCTGACAAAAAAGTTAGCTTCGGTCGCACAGAAAAATCCTGATCCTAAGGCGCGCCTAAGTTGGTCGTGGCCAAGCTTCCAACGCCGCTTGAGTGCAACTCGATTCGGGAAAGCCACATGTCCATAACCGGGGAACTGCGCTTATCGCCGATGCTGAACAAGGTTCCGGAGGTCACGCTCATCTTCTGGACCATCAAGATCCTCTCGACCACCGTCGGTGAGACCGGCGCAGACTATCTCGCCGTACATGTTGGTCTCGGCGCAACCCTGACCATGGCCTTCATGGCAAGTCTCCTGATCGCTGCGCTTGTGTTGCAGCTGCGCGCACGCCGCTATATTCCCTGGATCTATTGGCTCACCGTGGTTCTGGTCAGCATTGTCGGAACCCAAATTACAGACTTCATGAGCGACCAGCTCGAGATCAGCCTTTACGTTAGCACGGCGGTCTTCGCCTGTGCGCTCGCCGGAACCTTCGCGATCTGGTACCGCATCGAGCACACGCTCTCGATCCGCACCATCGTGACCACCCGCCGCGAGCTGTTTTACTGGGCAGCCATTCTCTTCACCTTTGCGCTCGGCACCGCGGCGGGCGACCTCGCTACCGAGGCGCTCGGGCTCGGTTTCCAGCTCGGCGTTCTCGCGTTCGGCGTGCTGATCGCGCTCATCGCCGTATTCTACTCGCTCGGTGTCAACCCGGTACTGACCTTCTGGCTTGCTTACATTCTGACGCGCCCACTCGGCGCGTCGCTCGGTGACTTGCTGTCGCAGTCGCGTCATTACGGCGGATTCGGTCTCGGCACGATCCAGACCAGCCTGGTATTCCTGACCGTGATCATCGCGCTGGTCGCCTGGGTGACCTTCGAAGATGACTACAGCGACAGCACGGATCCGGCGAAGAGATCTTGAGCTTCCACTTAAAAGCCCGCGTGGATGATGCGCGGGCGAGCCATGAGGAGATTGTTCATGAAAAGAGTTCTTCTGGCAGCAGCTGTCGGCCTGCTCACGTGGGCCCTCGGCGAGCCGATTTCTCCAGGCGGCGGCGCCTCGTTCCTGCCGACCGCCGAAGCCGGAGTATCCTCGAAGCTCGGTGACCTGTCGCCGTTCCGCACCATCGTCGTGGATATTTCCGCGCTGATCGACAAGGGCGACCTCGCCGGCGCCAAGAACCGGATCAAGGATCTTGAGGCGCAATGGGACGATGCGGAAGCTGCGCTGAAGCCCCGCGCCGCCGCCGACTGGCACACGCTCGACAAGGCGATCGACCGTGCGCTCGAGGCGTTGCGGGCAGCGTCGCCCGATACGACCAAATGCAAGCAGACGATCGCTGACCTGCTGTCCGTCATGGATTCGGTCGGAAACAACTGAGGACGGCTGCGATGCTCTTTCGGCTGCGGCGCACAAATGTTCCGGTGGCGTTGCGGCAAGCGAGCCGCGATGCGATATCCAGAACGCAACTTGCTGCTGTTGCCGAGCGGCAGAATTGCAGAAAATACATATTTGATAGAGTGACCTTCTCGCGCGTCCGGCGTTGAGGCTCAGCGAAAGAGTGCCGCTTACAAGGCAAAACCAAAACCGTGGACGTTTGCTGGAGGTACAATGCCGAACGAAGACAATTTCGTGAGCAAGATCCCTGAGGTGACGCTCGGCTTCTGGATAATCAAGATCCTCGCCACGACGCTCGGCGAAACCGGCGGCGATACTGTGACAATGAGCTGGCTGCACGCCGACCAAAATGCCCATAACGGGGGCTATTTGATTGGCACTGGCATATTCCTTGCCGTGTTCGTTGCGGCGGTGATCGCTCAAGTCTCGACGAGAAGGTTCAACGCCTGGATTTACTGGATCGCCATCGTGGCCTCCACGACGGTGGGCACCGCCATGGCTGATTTTTTCGATCGCTCGTTGGGCATCGGCTACACGGGAGGCTCGTTGATTTTGTTGGCCTGCGTCTTGTGCTCGCTCGGGGCCTGGTACCTCACTCTCGGTTCGATAAACGTTCAGACGGTTGCAACGCCGAAAGTGGAAATCTTCTATTGGGTCACGATTACGTTTTCGCAGACTCTGGGCACCGCGCTCGGAGACTGGACCGCGGACAGCACCGGATTGGGATATGACGGGGGCGCGCTCGTGTTCTGCGCGGGACTGGTCGTGCTGGCGGCCCTGTACTATTGGACGACAATCTCGCGCGTGTTCCTGTTCTGGGCGGCTTTCATCTTGACGCGACCTCTCGGTGCCACGGTCGGCGACTTTCTGGACAAGCCGACGAGCCACGGCGGCTTGGCGCTCAGTCGTCCTCTCGCATCTGGGGTGATCCTCGCCGTCATCGTCATGCTCATTCTGGTCTTGCCACAGAGGCCCGGACGGCATCCCGGATCCGGCGTCGCAGCGCAGGTGCGCTGATTCTGAGATGGAGTAGGCTCATTTTGCTGAGGACGCTCGCGTTCCACACCCCGAGCAGAACGTTTGGCAGAGGAAGTCGTTCAATGCGAGTTCTGTCGGGTTGGCTGGGCGCTACAGTGCTGGTCCTGCTGGCGCGGCCGGCGGTCGCGGGTCCTCCCTTCGTGTCCGACGATCCGGAACCGACCGAATATCATCACTTCGAGATATACACATTCAACAACGGGACGAATACACGCGACGGCATAGATGGCGGGGCGGGCATAGATTTTAACTACGGTGCAGCGCCTGACCTTCAGCTCACAGCGACCTTGCCCGCGGGCTTCAGTCAATCTGCGGCCGGCGGCACGAATTTTGGGTTGAGCAACATAGAGCTTGCCGCAAAATACCGGTTCCTGCATCAAGACAACTTCGGTCTCGACGTCGCCGTGTTTCCTCGCGTTTTTCTCCCCAGCGGTTCGAATACGATTGGCGACAACCATGCCTCGTTGCTTCTGCCGGTTTGGGTGCAAAAGGATTGGAACGGCGGATGGTCCGCCTTCGGGGGCGGTGGATGCGTGTTCGGCGCTCTTCGCAGAGCAAATTTCTGTTTGGCGGGTGGTGTTCTCACATATCAACTAATGCCCAAGCTTCAGATCGGTGCGGAGCTCTTTCATCAGACCGCCAACTCTGCGGGCACGCCCGCGACAACCAGCCTCGGGGTAGGATGGCGCTATGATCTCAGCAGCAATTTCCATCTGCTCGGCTATGTGAGGCGAGGAGTTGAGAAGGCGGAGCAAACGGATCGCTTCTCCTGGTACGCATCCGTTCTGTTCACGTTCTGAGGCTGCGTCGCGCGCACTGCGACCGCCGACAAATTTCTTGCAGTGCACATCAATGCAAGTCTCTGTCCTGGACTGATCTTTCATGCCGGCTCTGGTGCCCGCCAGCTCTGTCCGGTAATGTAGATGTTGAGGCCGGATACCCGCAGCCGGAGCCGCGCCAGGGCCGGTAAAGGAGGTTATTCATGCGCCTCCTCAATATTGGCTTCGCCGTTACGGTTGCTGGGGCCGTATGGCTCCGCTGGGAATCGCTTGGATCGGCAGACGTCAAGACGTCCGTTTATCGGACCAAGGCTGACACTGTCGTCTGCGAAACACCATTCCAAGTCCGAAAGGCAATTGTTGCGATGGCTCAGGACGATGGAGTCCGCATTCGCCGTCTCGCTTGTACGCGACCTGGAGCCGGCAAGAGAGTGCGCGTCGTTTCCATGCCTGCAACTGTATACGGGCCCTGGGAAATTCAGTTGATTTCGGAGCACACCGTGAGCGCCCCGATGTGGGGCTATGCCAATCAGTTTGAAGGTGACCTGGATCAATAGTTACGGGCAGTCTCCGATCTATGGCTCGTTCGCTCAATTTGGCTACGTTGATCTCTGGTCTTGATGTAGCAGGCCAGCTAAACCGCCACCCGGGGCGTAAGGTGGACGATCCAGCAGGACATTGCGATCAAGACATTTCGTCTATGACGAGGCGCGCCTCACTGTGTCTGCTCGAGTGGCGAGATTCTGTCGCGTTCAAGCGGAGCACGGGGAGATCACGCTATCTCGTACTCAACTCGTCAAAGTGCTCAAACCGGGCGACATCGTCGTCATGGATAATCTTGGTAGCCACAAGTCGCCGACCGTCCGGCAGATGATCCGGAAAGCTGGCGCAAGGCTGTGGTATCTGCCGCCCTACTCACCCGACCTCAACCCGATCGAGCAAGTCTTCGCCAAGATCAAGCACTGGATGCGCATCGCACAAAAACGCACGATCAACGACGCTTGCGACCACATCGGCCAGATCGTCAGAAGCATTCTGCCCGGCGAATGCAGCAACTACTTCGTTAATGCCGGATACGCTTCCATCAAAAAATGAAACGCTCTAGCCAGTAGCCTGGTCGCACATTAGCTGGGGCGCCGACCATGGGGTATCTGAAACACGTGAGATTCACGACGTTTTCGGGGATGTCGGTGCGTTTGGGCCGTGTTTCGGGCGCGCAGGATTAGGGCGATGCTGCGGCTCAACCCGTTTTCTCATCCAAGGGCACGTCAAGCTGGATCATGACTCCTCTTGGCGAGTTGGACGTCACTGCAATGCGTCCCTCGAGTTGGGCGATCAGGCTTTTGATCACCTTGAAGCCGAGACTCGCCCGTGGCTGGTCGATATCGAACTCTGTCGGCAGACCGACACCCTGATCCGATATTTCCACCCGCAAGTCGGTGCCGTGCCGTGCGCCCGAAACGCGGATATCGCCGGATCCGTCCGGGTAAGCATGCTTGGCGGAGTTCGTCACGATCTCGTTGATCAGAAGACCCAGCGGAATGGCCTTGTCGGCTGAAATCATCAGAGGATCGAAAGCACAGCTTACGTTGTGCGCCACGGTTTCTTGCAGCTTCCGGCAAAGCTCGCCCGCGAAGTCCGCGATGTCGACAAACCCGATCCGCGTGCTGCGCCATAAATGGTCGTGGACCTGGGCGATCGTGGTGATGCGGGAAGCTGCGTCCTTCAGGGCATTCCGGACGTCTTCCGACTCCGCGTTGCGACCCTGCACGCGGAGGAGGCCCACGACCGACGCCAGGCTGTTCTTGACGCGGTGGCTCATTTCGCGCGTCAGCATGGCCTGGTGGTCGAGCGCTTCCTTGAGCTCGGCGTCGGCATGTTGCCGCTCTATGGCGATGCCGAGCAACCCCGCGAAGCCGGCCAGGAAATCGGCGTCCGCGCGATCGAACTGTCCGGGATCCGGGCTGTCGGCCTCGAGCACACCGAAAGGCAGATGACCTTCGCCGCCCCTTGCGATCAGGACGTTGATCGCCCGCTTGATCCCGTGGTCCGACAATAGCTTCGGCGTTCGAAACCGTGTCTCCTCCTGCAGGTGGTTTGAAAGGACCATTTGGCCGGTATGGAAGGCGTAGCCGGCCGGGGATTCCATATCGATCCCCAGCGACACCTCGCCGATCGTACCCGGCCCCCAGCCGACGCCGGCCCGCACCAGCAGCCGCTTGTCCTCTGGCATGTACTCCAGCACCTTGGCAAATCGTGTTTCGAGGCCCTCGGCGCAGAGTTCGGTCGCGCGCTGCAGGATTTGTCCGATGTCGCGGGTTTGCATGGCGGAGCGGCCGAACTCGCCCAGCAGCGACTGCTGTCGCAGTCGGTACGGCAGCTCCTGCCTGGTGACCTCGGTGGCAGGGCTGGGAGCCGATACCGACTCCTTCCCCGGGGGGATGGGCATTGGCCAAGTCCTGTCAAATGAGATCGCGGCGCAGGCCGCTTGGAAACGTAGCACGCCGCGGCCGACAGAACAGCGATTTCAAGCCAAGGTTCTTGGACGATGAAGAAGTCCCGTTCGCCGTTAGGACGGTTCGCGTGTCGATGCCGCTGCGGCAACAATATCGCGCGCCGTGCATTGGACGATGGCAATGAATCGAAAAGATGAACCATGCCCAGGAATAAGCAGTTCTTGGACGAGCAGATCGCCCGTGCGCAACGCTTCGCGCAGGCAGTGAACAGCAATGCCGACCGGGAGCGCTTCGGGAAGATGGCGAGGGACTATCAAAACGAATTGCAGGCTGTCGAAGCGGCGGAGGGTCAGCCGGCTGCGACCGCATCGGGGGGCGCGGCTGCGGCCGGTGATGGCCGCGGCGGCCCAGCAGCTGGGCGAGCCTAATGTGGCCGCGCCCGCAACCAGTTCGACCGTTGAGCAGGAGCCATGACGGACTGACGACGTCCATTGCGGCCGATGCCGGGGCCAGGTCTCAGTGCAAGCCGGCCGCTCCGTCGCATCATGCGGAAGTTCGCCGGCAGATCGCATTCTTTCGAATCCCGCAGCAGCGGGTAGGGACGGTCTGCCGCGGCCTTGAAAAGACGCGTACAGCACCCATTTACCATCCGAGCGCCATCCAACTGGATGGTGAAATGGATGGTATCCATGACCGATAATGTACGCGAACTTCGACCCAGGGCCTCCGATAGCGAGAAGATCACGATCAACCTGGGTTATGTCGACCTCGGCCAAGTCGATCTCATGGTGCAGGAAGGGTTTTACTCGAACCGCACCGATTTCATCCGGACAGCGATCCGCAACCAGCTCGAGCGGCACGCGGAGGTCGTCAAGAATTCGACGGCCCGGAAGAGCCTGGATCTCGGGCTGCGAAACTATACCCGCCAAGATCTCGAGGCGGCGCGGTGCGCCGGCGAGATGCTGCACATCAACGTTCTGGGCCTGGCGACCATCGACCAAGACGTCACGCCCGAGCTGGCCCGCGCCACGATTGCCTCGGTCTCGGTGCTCGGAGCCCTTCATGCCACTCCCGCGGTGAAGGCCGCTCTCGCCGATAGAATGAGGTGAACCGATGCTGGATCAGAACATAGTTCGTGAGGCCACTCGCCTCACGCGAGCCGGCCAGCTGTTAGAGGCCACGGCGCTGCTGCAGCGAATGCTGCGCGGCGATCGCGGGCCCGCAGCGACACGGGGCGGTGCTGTGCGTGTCGAGCCGACGAGGCTCGAGCGGCCGACACTCGATCTGAAGGCCAATGTCGTTGAGGAGAGGGAGAGCAGCCCGTCCACGCAGGCGAGGTCTGTCCAGCGGCGCAAAGCTCCCGCGCCATTCGCCGGCATGAAAGGTCTTTCCGGGTTCAGCCTGCCAGGTCCGGTCGGACGCGCTCCACCGTCCAAGGGGGATATCGCACCGGACGGCACAAGGTTCGTCACTGCCAGTTTCAGCAACGCGGCGGGAAGCCGGACCTACAAGCTGTTCATCCCGAGCCGCTCTGATGGAGCGCCGCGTCCTCTTATCGTCATGCTTCACGGCTGCACCCAGTCGCCTGACGATTTCGCTGCCGGCACCCGGATGAATTTTTTGGCGGACGAGCGGAATTGCTTCGCCGCCTATCCGGAGCAGCCACCCGGAGCTAACCGGGCGAAATGCTGGAACTGGTTTCGTACCGGCGACCAGCAGCGGGATGGCGGCGAGCCTTCGCTGATCGCGGGCATCACCCGCCAAATCATGCGGGACTACCCGATCAATCCCAAGCGCGTCTACGTCGCAGGCCTGTCGGCCGGCGGGGCCGCCGCCGCCATCATGGGTGCGACGTACCCCGACCTGTATGCCGCCGTCGGCGTCCATTCTGGGCTCGCCTGCGGAGCTGCCAGTGACCTTCCTTCTGCGCTGACCGCGATGCGGCAGGGCAACGCCGGAGCGATCGGGACGGCCGGCTTGCCGGTGCCGACCATCGTCTTCCATGGCGATCGCGATAACACGGTGCATCCGAGCAATGCTGAATGGATTGTCGGTCGGCCGGGCGAAGCTGCGAGCCCGAGCACGAAGATTCTTCGGGGGCGAGTGCCCGAGGGGCACGCCTATACCCGCACCATCCTCACCGATGGAGGAGGCTTGGCGATGTCCGAGCACTGGAGCGTCCACGGCGCCGGCCATGCCTGGTCTGGAGGCAGTCCCGCCGGGTCCTACACCGATCCGCGCGGGCCGGACGCGACCAGGGAGATGCTCCGTTTCTTCCTCGAGCATTCGCTTGCTGATTAGGCGGGCTTCATCATGAGACGGGCGGCCTGCTGCCGGACGTCCGGTTTGACTGAACTCCGACGGAGCGGGCGGCCGGTCGGAGGCCTGAGCTCTCATCGCGAACCTCCTTCGAGGTGGCTGCCGCCGCCGCCCTCAGGCCTCGCCCGGTCCGGAAAAGACGGAAGCCGGCGGCGTGGTGCGCGGGACCGGCAGCGGTCGTTCGGTTGCTGCGGATCGCGCGGTACCGCCCTTGGCGTCGTACCGCTTGGCAAGATCCAGCAGACGACGTCGGGTGAACGGATCGGCCCTCTCGGCAATGGCCCGGACCCGCTGCGCGAGACCCTGATAGAATTCCTGCTCCATGACGCACCCCCACAACATCACTGCCCAGAGTTGAGTAGCCTGCGGTCGCGGAGTCAAGGAGCCTGCCCAACGTTTTCACGGCCCTGACGACGTCCGACGGAACATACGCATTAGCGATCGGTGGTCCAGGGCGAGCGCGCGCTCGCGGCGGGGGTGGGCGAAGCACGTCTCAGATCTTCGGCTTCTGCGAACTATGTATTCCGTCAACGTCCGCGCTCGGACGGAACGGGAATTCTTCAGGCGACTTGATCAGAAGCGTAGCAATCTCGGAGAACGATCATGAAAACGATCCTGGCCATCACCTGCCTGTCCGTACTCGCCTTGGCGTCACCGGCGGAAGCCAAAGGATGCATCAAGGGCGCTATCGTCGGCGGCGTAGCCGGCCACATGGCGGGCCATGGCAAGCTCGGCGCTGCGGCGGGGTGCGCGGTCGGACATCACGAAGCGAACAAGCAGAACCCGAACAACGCGAACGCCCAGGCGCCGTCGGGGCAGAAGTAACGAGCGCCCCCGGGCCGCGTCGTGAAGATCAGATCTCATTCCGAGAGCCACATCGTCGAGCTCGACGATGGCTCGCGCTGGCAGATCTTCCCCGGCGATCTCGATCTGACGCTGAACTGGAAGCCGGAGACGGAAATCGTCGTGATGCCGGCTGACGACGATCTCAGTTCTCACGTGCTGGTCGGCGGAGGCGCAAAGGTGCGCGTGATCGCGGACGACGAAAGCTGGACGGTACGTGAGGTCAAGTCGGCCTTGAAGGAAGGGTAGGACCGGGCTCCGCCGGTTCGGCGGAACGCGGCCCGGAGGACATGCGATGAAAGCAACGGTGGTGGCTCTTGCCTTGGCACTCGCTGCCTCGACGTCGACTGTCTCGGCGCAACCGGTGAGATGGAGCAGGTACACTATTCCGCAGACCGGCACCTCGGTGGATTTCCCTTCCTCGATCTTCACCGAAGAAGCCGGCAAGCCGGACGGGTACGGGCAACGCTTCCGAACCGCCGACGGACGCGCCGACCTCACGATCCAGGCCGCGCCGAACGTCGCGAACGATTCACCCGCTGCCTTTCTCGCGAAGAGGCACCCGCCTTCCCGGATCCAGTACAAGCGAGTGACACCGCGCTTCTTCGCGGTTTCCAGCTACAAGGGCGACAAGGTTTTTTACGACCGCTGCAACTTCTCGGGGCAGCTGCTCCATTGCGTGCTGATCAACTATCCCGCCGAGGAAGAGCACGCCTGGGACGGCGTCGTCACCCGCATCAGCCTGTCCCTCAGCGGCAAGTAGGCTGCCATAGCGTTCGCGGAGAGGGCTGCACTGTCGGCTAGGAACTCGGACGTTCCAGGCCGGTTGTCCGCCGCATATCCCCATTCTGCGGAGAACCGCCTTGGAAAGCACGATCGTCTGACAATTCGACACTCGTCGTGACGCCAAGCTCGCGGTGGAGCATATCTTTCAAGAGCAGGGCGTGCCGCGAAGCGACGGCTTCATAGAGCCCGCCGGCGGCGAGAACTCGGCTTGAACGCTGGCGGCCGGCGCGGACGCCAAGGGTGCGCCGGAGCCAGAACCGCAACAGCAGCTCGAGGGCGCACTTGAGGTCTCGGTGGATTTCCACGGTGAAGATCCGAAGAAGATCGAAGACGCGCTGCTGACCACTGGCGCCAAGTCTGTTCGTACTAAATGAGAGTTAGAGCCCGAATACCCGATTGCGCGAGCTATCCGCGTAGGCTGAGCCGATCTCAGGTTCGACCGCGAATGCGTGGGAACCATTCCAGGCCAGCGCGAATTCAGTTTGAAAGATAATCACAGAGGGTGACGCATGGCACGAACCGTGAGGGAATTGAAGCAGGAGTCCGAACGCAGCCGTGCCGAGCTGGCCGCGAGCGTCGATCAGTTGAGGGCTCGGCTGACGGATACCGCCGGGGACATCCGCAACATTGCGTCGCCGCAACACATCAAATCGGAAGTGTCCGATTTCATCGGCCAAAAGACTCAAGGCTGGGTCGACACGCTGAAGCAACAAGCGATCGACAATCCGATTCAGACGATGGCCGCCTGTACGGCGGTCGCAGTTCCAGTGCTGCGGATGGCCCGCGGTATGCCCCTGCCGCTGTTGATGATCGGGGCCGGCCTTGCGCTGACCTCGAAGACGGTGCGCGAGCGCGCCACCGAAGCTGTTGCTCCGGCCATGGACAGCGCGCGCAGCATGATCAACGAGGCGGGCGAGCAGGCGCAGTCGCTCCGCAGCGGCGTTGGAGACGCCATGTCTTCGGCGCGAAGCCAGATCAATGACGCTGCCAATAATACCGGAGGTACGGCGGCAGGGATGGCGGAAGACGTGCGCAACCGGGCGGCTCGGGCCACCGACATGATCGCCGATACTCTCAGAGGCGGCATGGATAGCGCGAAGGATGCCCTCGACCGGGCGCGCTCCACGGCAACGGACGCAGCAACCGCCGCGCCGGAAAAAGCAAAGCAGGTCATCGGCGACAACGCCGCGCTGATTGGCGGCCTTGGAGTTGCGATCGGCGCACTCATCGCCGCTGCCCTTCCCGCAACTAAAGCTGAAGCGAATGTCATGGGACAGGCCAGCGACAAAATGAAGCAGGCCGCAGGTGACGCGGCGCAAGATGGTTTCGAGGCGGCCAGGGACGCGGCCGTGTCCGCGGCCGACGCGGCCACGAAGACCGTCGGGGACGCTGATCTCGGAGCGCACGCGAGCCGGATGACCAGGAATATGGCCGACACCCTCAAGGAGGTTGCTGAGGACGTCGTGAGTGCAGCCTTCGATCCTTCGAGAACCCCGAACTCCTGAGAGATAGTCAAATGAGCGATTTGGACCTGAACCAAAAAACCAACTTCACCCAAAACCAGAATACCCGCTCATCGCAAAGCCTGAAGGACCAGGTGGCCGATGCCGGCGCGGACATGAAGCAGCGCGCGGGGGACGCATTGCGCGCCTCGACGGATATGGCGCGCGACAAATTCAAGGAAGCCGCGGATGCCGCCAACGACGCAGTATCCGGAGCCACCGACCAGGTGCAGCAGAAAGCCCGCCAGCAGCAACATGCCGGCGCCGACTTCATCGCGCGTTTTGCCGGCAACATTCGCGAAGCCGGACGCGCCTTCGAGAACGACGCCCCGTTCGTGGCCCGCGGCGTCAGCACTGCCGCCGAATATGTCGAGGACACCGCCGATAAAATCCGTAACGGAAGCTTCAGCGATCTCGTCGATAGCGCCACGGATTTCGCAAAGCGGCAACCGGCGGCATTCCTGGGGATCTCCGTGCTGGCGGGCTTTGCCGCGGTCCGTTTCCTCAAGGCCTCTGGCGAGCGGTCGTCGCGCGCCGAAGGGGGCAACCGAGCGAGCGGGACGGCCTCCGCATCGGGCAGCGATACCTGGCGCCAGGACACCTCGAGTCCGGGCGGAAGCTCCAACACGACGTTCTCCTCCGGGCGCGGCGGTATGTCATGAGCTTCCAGAACGATATCAACACCGGCCGGCGCGATCTGAGAGCCGTTTCCTCGCTCGTGGGCGACGTACTGTCGCAATCCGCCAAGCTGTTCCAGAACGAGGTCGATCTGGCGAAGGCCGAATTAAGCGAAAAGGCCCAGAAGGTCGGCGGGGCGGTCGGATTTATGGCCGCAGCTGCTATCCTGGTCATTCCGGCACTCGTCCTGGCGCTGCTTGCGCTGTCTGCAGCGCTGGTGTCCGCAGGTTGGTCGCAGCCGGTCTCTTATCTGGTGTCCGCCCTCGTTGGTCTCGTGCTTGCCGCGGCCCTGTTCGCGATTGGCATTAACCGGTTGGACGCGCGCAATCTCGCGCCTCACGAAACGATGCGGCAGCTGGAAAAGGACAAGAACACCGTGAAGGAAATGGTGCGATGAGCAGCAACCGAAGTTTTTTTGACAGTTTGAAGGCGGCGGTCCAGGAAAATCCCTTGGCCGCGGCGCTTATCGGCGGCGGCGCGCTCTGGCTAATGGTCGGGGATGAGAAGCTGAAGGGCGTAGCGAGTTCGGCCACGGCAGCGGCTTCCGCAGCTACGGATGCGGGCGCACGCAATGTGCAGCAAGCCGTGTCGAGATTGCAGCCCACAGCGGCGCCCCCCACCGCACCTGAGATGGACCACTACGACTCGCGCGGAGCTGGTGAAAGCTTGCGCGAAGCCGGTGCCGCGGCGTCGCAATCCATGTCCGGGGCGGCCGACAAGGTCAAAGACCGGTTCGATGAAGGTGTCGCTTATGCGCGTGAGACCTTCAGCAAGGCCGGCAGCTCGCTTCCCGGCAAGGAGACATTCGCGCAAGCGCAATCCTCACTTGCTGATGTTCTTGAGCGGCAACCGCTCGTCGTCGGAGCCGTCGGCTTGGCGATCGGCGCCGCAATCGCAGGGGCATTCCGGACGTCGGACCTCGAGAACAAGTGGGTCGGAGACCTCAGCGATGATATAAAAGCCGACCTGAACACGCGCGCCGGCGCGGTATCGCAGAGCGTGCGCGAAGCTGCGGATACGCTCGTAGCTGAAATCGGGGACAGCGGCGAAGAAGCCGTTGATCGGGTGAAGCAGGCCGCAACGGATGCCGCGGATGCAGCCCGGGAGAAGCTGAAAACGAGCTAGGACGCGAACTCTCGTCGTATCGCGGTTGAGACCTCGGCTCGCACGAACGTCGCCTCCGCGATCCTCGAAGCGGCCAGCGAGGGCGATACCTCGGTCGACGGGCGGAAGCAGATCGGCAGGAGTGCGCTTCGCGAGGCGCCGATCTTGCGGAATTGAATCTGGTCCTCAAGCGCCCGAGGCGGCGAACGGGCTCACGCCGAGCAGCGCAGGACGGGCAGGAAATCAGAATGAGAAGCTGCGCCGCCAAGCCGGGACCAGAGTAGCTCGCGTCAGGCTTCGCCAGGACCCGAGAAGAGTGACGCGGGGGGGAGCGGCGCGCGGCACTGGCGGACGGCCGTAGCTCGAGCCTGGTTTACTTTGCGCATCGTATCGGTTGGCCAATTCGAGCAGCCGCAGTCTGGTGAACGGGTCCGCCTTTTCCGCCAAATCGCGCGCCTGCTGCGCGAAGCCTCTGTAGAACTCTTCCATCACGCCACCCTGCAACACCACCGAAACTAGGAATTCAGTACGCCGGCGACGTGCCGTCAAGCGGATTGCGGAGCCCAGCCCGATGTCCATGTCCCGCGTAATTTTGCGTCACGCTCTCCTGGCGGCAGGTCGGACGACGCTAAGCTCGCGGGGGCCGGCCGAACAGTCCGCCGAAACGTTTCGGGAAAATCCGGAAACCTTCCTGAGCACCTCGAGTTGCCAGCGGTCGGGTTCGGATCGGCGGTGCCAGAATGGTAGATGAGGTTAAGGTGAGAGCGGCCGCCGCGACGGCCTGGTCGATCTTCCGCGCAAGGCGTCCCGGAATCGATCCGTCGGATAACCGACGCTGCTTGCTCGAGCGCCACCTTCAAGCGAGGGGACTGCAGCAGGGCATCGATGCCGAAGAACTCGCAAGCTTCGGGCTGGTCTACCTGCAGCGCCTTCCGGCGGACGAATGTTGACCCGCATCAAGTTGCTCGTTGGGCGGGTGGCCCGCGGAAGCACGAGGCCGAGCTGGACCTTGCTGGCAATTTCGTCCCTCATTTCAGCCACCGTCGTGCTCGGCTTGCGATGCGTGTTGGGAGCCTAGGGCCGATGCGCATCGCTCAGCTCGCCCCCTTGGCCGAAAGCGTCCCGCCAAAGCTTTATGGCGGTACCGAGCGGGTAATTGCTTGGCTGGTGGACGAACTAGTGGAACTCGGACACGACGTCACCCTCTTCGCGAGCGGAGACTCCCGAACCAATGGCAAGCTTCAGGCCGTTTGGCCTCGCGCGCTGCGCCTCGGGCGAAGGGGCGCGGATCCGAGCGCCGCCTGCGCTCTCCTGATCGAAGCGATCGCGAAGCACGCGGGCGACTTTGATCTGATCCACTCCCACGGCGAATGGCTGCCTCTTCCCCTGCTGCGCCGGACTGGCGTGCCGTTTCTCACGACCATGCACGGCCGGCTCGACCTGCCGGGGCTATCTGACGTCGTCAGGGAGTATGCGGAAGCGGCTTTCGTGTCGATTTCCGATCATCAGCGGCTCCCGCTTCAGGAGGCGAACTGGATCGGAACGATCCTGCATGGGCTGCCGGCCAGCCTGTTTCGGCCGTCTTACGAACTGGGATCATATCTTGCGTTCCTCGGTCGCTTGACCGTGGACAAAGGCCCAGAGGACGCGATCCGTATCGCGCGTGCCGCCGGGATGCCCTTGCGCATTGCGGCCAAGATACCGCGTGCCGAGACTGCGTACTTCAAGAAGCGGCTTGAGCCTCACGTGGACGGCGACACCGTCCAGCTCGTCGGCGAGGTCGACGAAGCTAGGAAGCAGCCTTTCCTCGCCGGCGCCGCCGCCTTGTTGTTTCCGATCAAGTGGCCGGAGCCGTTCGGTCTGGTCATGGTCGAAGCGATGGCCTGCGGAACGCCCGTGATCGCCTATCGAGCCGGGTCCGTGCCCGAGGTGGTCGAAGACGGCGTGACCGGATTCATCGTCGAAAACGAGGCGCAGGCGATCGGCGCAGTAAGCGAATTGGGCCGGCTGGATAGAAGGAGGATCCGTGCGCGTTTCGAGGAGCGTTTCGCCGCAAGCCGGATGGCGAGGGAATACGAAAGTCAATACCGGAAGCTGGTCGGGCGGGCGCGACGCGCCGGCCCGCGCTGAAGCGACGTCAGTGGTCTGATCGCATGATTGAAAATTGGCGCTGCCGTCGGCCGAAACGTGCCTCTGGCGCTTATCGGGAAGTCCAATGTGAGCGACGCCGGCGGGCAATTGCCCTCTGGCGGTTCGAAGATTCTCAAAGCGGCGACTAGAGTCGAATCCCAATGAACACAAAGGCAATTGGTTACCAAGCTCGCGTTCTCTCTTTGGCCATTACCGCTGGGACGGATCGAACGGTGTAATCCGCAGGCCAGCCTCATTGAGGGCTTCGACAATCTGCTTTCCGAGAAGCTTAGCTTCTTCAGTTCCAATTTGTTCGTCAGGATGGTCCTTGAAGAAATCACAGATTGCCGTGGCGATAATTGTATTCACCTGGTGCGGATCATCCATTTTGCTGCACCCGAGGGCCTCGTCTCGGCTTACTATCGTAAGCCAAAAAATGAGAGGATAGCCCCAATAACAACTATCAATCCGATCAAGTAAATTAAGCCGTTCATCTCACTTCTTCCTCTTGATAGAGCGGTTCGGACATCACTATGCGGGGACCGTCGGCTTTTCGGTTGAGTTGGAATGCTCAAGGGCCGCGACCCTTTCGAGATCAACCTCCTTCTGAATGGCCGCTAACGAGTTGCCGATCTTCTCAACGATCCTGACTAGATCAGTATCGGAGATCCCGAGGCGCCTTCGGACGGACTTCACCTGCCTCCCGTCCGCAAGGTTGAGCGTCGTGCGGATAGGGCGTACCGATTTTTTTCCCAGCATAGCTGCCTCCTCACTGTAAAGAGCGGACGGACGTTATTTGTTCCAGAGGAGACAGGTGAACGCGTCGTCCGAACATCGGCAGTGATGATTTCCCCCATGTTGCGCGAGGACAAGGACAGGCCTGTTATCAAGATTGGAATCACGTGCAAAAAGGGAAACTTCGGAATCAAGGCGCAGGCCGCGCCAGTGTATGAAAGCGGCAGGTCACCCCATCCGAGTACAAGCGTGGCCGCGTGACGCCTCGGTGGACTTCCATTCCAGGATCAGGCAAGTCCGTTGAGCCACTTCCACTGTGAGGAGTTCCCGTGCTGCGGCGAAGGAGGGTATACCGGCAAGCGGCTCTTTCGATGCCGGTGCTTTTGCTTCTTGCAGCCAATGCCATGGCACAGGAAGACAAGAAGACGGACGACGACAAGCCCGCTGATCCCGACACGGGAGAGAGCACGGTTGAGGAGAAGACGCTCGGTCTTCTACCCAATCCGCTTCAGAGGTACGGCGTGAAATTTGCCGCGACCTACATCGGCGAGGTGCTCGGCAACGCGTCCGGAGGATTGAAGGAGGGCGCGATCTACGAAGGCCGCCTCAATCTCGCCGTCGACGTCGATCTGCAGAAGCTCGTCGGCATCGACAAGCTCACCTTTCATGCCAACATGTTCCAGATCCATGGCGACGGGCTGTCGCGCAGCAATCTGCAGAACTTCTTCGTCGTCAGCGGTATCGAGGCTTTGCCGTCGACGCGGCTGTACGAAGCCTATTTCGAGAAGCAGTGGGGCGCGAAAAAGGTCTCGCTTAAATTCGGGCAGCTCGCCGCCGACAGCGAATTCTTCAATACCAAGTACACGGATGTGTTCACCAACGCCTCCATGGGCTGGCCTGCCATCACGTCTCTCGACCTGCCCAGCGGCGGACCATCACCGCCCTTGGCCGCTATGGGAGCCCGCCTGCTCGTCAACGTGACCGACCAGCTTTCGGTGCTAGGGGGAATTTTCGATGGCGACCAGGCCGGACCCGGTCCGGGCGATCCGCAGGAGCGCAACCGCTATGGCGTCAATTTCCGCGTCAACGATCCGCCGCTTCTGCTCGGGCAGGTCCAGTACGCCTGGAACAACAAGAAGGGCGACCCGAACCTGACCGGCCAGATCAAGTTCGGCGGCTGGCGGCACTTCGGCTCGTTCGCGGACCAGCGGCTGGCGTCGAACGGCGTCTCGCTTGCCGCTCCCGCCAGCAGCGGCGAGCCTCTTTTACTGTCGGGCGATATCGGCGGCTGGGCGGTCCTCGAGCAGCAGATCTATCGCGTGCCACACAGCGACGATCGCGGCATCGGCGTGTTCGCCAGGATCTCGGGCGGCCCTGCCGATCGCAATCTGGTCGATCTATACGCCGACGCGGGTCTCGAGTTCATCGGCTTGCGCGACGACCGCCCGGACGACAAGTTCGGCCTTGCCGCGGGTTACGCCCATGTCTCTAAACGGGCGCAGGCGCTCGACTGGGACTATCGGGCGCTGGTCGATCCGAATTGGCCCGTGCGAAGCTTCGAAGGATTGCTGACCGCGGTTTATCAATATCAAATCAAGGACGGCTGGACGGTGCAGCCGAATTTCCAATACATCGTCCATCCCGGTGGCGGTGCCACCCTTCCGACGGGCCCGCTCGCCGGAAAGACCCTCAGGAACGCCTCCGTATTCGGTCTCAGAACGACTCTGAAATTCTAAGATAATGCGAACCTGCGCTCAGTTGTGGGCCCACCACTGCTGAAGAGTTCGCAATTGCAGCAAACCCGTTAAGCCCGAAGACACCAAGCGCCTTTACGCGTCGTTCGCCTCTATGTCCTAAGCTCTGGAAGGGGTAGGGCAACTTCCATGGGCTCGTTCGCGCGACTACGTGCCGCTTTCGCATTGGGCGATATCACAGATCCGCTCGGGCGCGCGCTGGTCGTCGAGCAATTCCGGATTCTGCGAAAGCAGGTCCCAGTTCTCTACGCTGTGCTGCTGGTCGACAGTATCAGTGTAGCGCTGGTCCTCCCGGTAACCGTGTCGGCCTGGCTCAGGTTCGGCCTGCCAACCGCTCTCTTGGCACTGTGCCTGCTCCGCTTGGTTCAGTGGCTCCGCTTGAAAGCGGTCGATGTCTCGCCAGAGCAGGCGCACCGTGAGCTCAGGCGGACTCGCGTTGTCGCGGTGGTCCTCAACGCGGGTTTTGTTCTCTGGATTCTAGGACTGTTCGCGACCGTCGATCCCGACTTACGCGCGCCGATCGCCTTGCTTGTGTTCATGGGTTGCATCGGCACTGCCTATTGCCTCGGAAGCTTTCCGCCGGCGTCCCTGCTAACGATGTTGATTGCCGGCACCCCGATCGGGACTGTGCTGCTCCTGTCAGGCGACGGCATCATGATCTCGCTCGGGATCAATCTGCTGTTGCTGCTCGTGCTGCTCGGGCGGATGATCAACACCAACTTTCGCTCGTTCGTCCAATTGATTCAGGCCCATAGCAGCCTGACCCAGGAAGGCGAGCGCGCCAGGGCCGCTGAGCAGACCGCGACCGCCGTCGCCGACCGCTTCGACCGGGCCCTCAACAACATGTCTCAGGGCCTCTGCTTCTTCGACGAGGACCAGCGGCTGATTGTCTGCAATCGGACCTATCTGGAGATCTACGATCTCGATCCGGACGCGATCCGGCCCGGCATGAAGCTGAACGACATTGTCGATCTCCGGTATTCAGCCGGCAGTGCGCCGAAGATGTCGAAGCAGGACTATCTGATTTGGCGCAATAGCGCACGGGTGATCGACCAAAGTTCGGATACGACCGTCGAATTGACGAACGGACGGATGGTGCGCATTCGGCACCGCCCCATGGAGGGCAGAGGCTGGGTTGCCACGCACGAAGACATCACGGAACGTTACCGAACCGAGATGGCTCTTGCCGAAGCCAAGGCGGCAGCCGAGCGGGCCGAAGCCGCTGCCCGCGCCGCTCACACGCATCTCACCGAGGCGCTCGATGTCGTTCCTGAAGGCCTCGCCGTGTTTGACAAGGATGATCGACTGGTCCTTTGGAATAGACAGTACGGGGAATTCTATGCGGCCAGCCAGGAAGCGCTGGCGGCGGGAACACCGTTCGAAAGCATCCTGCGGGCTGGGCTTTCACGGGGACAGTATCCCGAGGCGATCGGCCGCGAGGACGAATGGCTCGCCGAACGCCTGGCTCGCCATGCCTTGCCGAGATACTCCCACGAGCAGCATCTGCCCGACGATCGCTGGATCCGAGTTGAGGAGCGGCGCACCGCCGATGGAGGCAGCATCGGGGTCCGGATCGATATCACCGACCTGAAGCGTCGGGAGGCCTCGTTCCGTCTCCTTTTCGAGGAGAATCCGCTGCCGATGTGGGTGGTCGATTCTTCAACGCGGCAATTGCTCGCGGTGAACGCAGCGATGTGCCGACACTACGGCTACCGCCGCGAGGATCTTCTCCGCATGTGCGAGCAGCAGCTCGAGTGCGGACCATCTGATGGCTCCATCGATTTCGAATTGCATAGAACCGCTTGCGGTGATCTCATCCAGGTCGTCATCGAGTCTCGTCCGCTCCACTACGAGGGGCGTTCAGCCCACGTTTGCGTGGCGTTCGACGTTACCGAGCGCAATCGCGCCCAGGAGAGGATCAGCTATCTGGCCTCCCACGATGTTCTGACCGAGCTGCCGAATCGGACGGCCCTGGATCAGCATCTCTCTGCGGCGGTCGAACGGCACGAGATCACCGGCTCCGGCTTTGCCGTGCTCTGCATCGACCTGGACCACTTCAAGGAGATCAACGACCTGTTCGGGCATGCGATCGGAGACGCCGTGCTGCGCGAAACCTCCCGCCGTCTCCAAGAAGCGTCGCAAGGCTGCTACGTGGCACGGGTGGGCGGCGACGAGTTCATCGGCATCACGGACCAGGTGCCTCTGTCGGCAAGCGCGGAACTGCTGGCGACCAAGATGCGGGCCGCGTTCGAGGATCCGATCGAAGTCGACGGTCATGCTCTTAAGCTCGATCTCTGCGTGGGCGCGGCGCTGTTTCCCAGAGATGCGGACAAGATCACCTCTCTGCTCGCGAACGCCGACGCGGCGCTGTATCGGGCCAAGCACGAGGGTCGGGGCGCGATCCGCCTGTTCACGAGCGCGATGGACCAGCAGCTCCGGGAGCGCCGCGCGCTTGAACATGATCTGCGGTTCGCCGTCGAGCGTGGGGAACTCTATCTCGATTATCAGCCGCAGCAGCACCGCGATGGCCGCATCATTGGCTACGAGGCGCTGGTCCGGTGGCGTCATCCGGATCGCGGTGTCGTTTCTCCTGGAGAATTCATCCCTGTCGCGGAGCGAAGCGGCTCGATTGCTCAGATCGACGACTGGGTGCTGATAGAAGCCTGCCGGGAGGCCGCATCGTGGGACCGGCCCTTCCGGATCGCCGTCAATGTCTCGGCCGCCCAATTCCGCAGGGAAAATCTCGACGCGCAGGTCCGTATGGCGCTGCGCGAAACTGGCCTTGAGCCTTCGCGACTGGAGCTCGAAATCACGGAAAGCGTCCTGATCGAGGACGTCTCGCGCGCCAAAAAGGCGATGCAATCGCTCAAGAGCCTCGGTATCCTGATTGCGCTGGATGACTTCGGGACGGGATACTCTTCCTTGTCTTATGTCGAGGCCTTCCCTCTTGACCGGATCAAGATCGACCGGTCCTTCGTTGCCTCGCTCGGACAGAGCGAGCGATCATTGGCGATCGTTCGCGCGATCATCGGGCTCGCGCACGGTCTTGGCGTACCGGTGCTAGCGGAGGGGATCGAAACAAACGTCCAGATGGCGCTTCTCGCGAAGGAGGGCTGCGATGAGATGCAAGGCTACCTGATTGGGCGCCCGCAGCGCCTTGCGGCTGAGAAAGCTCAATCTCGGCACAGCTCCACATCGCTCATGCTGTCGGCCTCGTAGCATATTGCGACACCGCGCCAGGGGCTTGGAGGGCCGGCGCGGATCCCTCCGGTCGAATGTGTTGTGCCCGGTCGGCCTGGCCTTCGCGTCCTCGCGAGCCTTTCCGATGACAAACCGAGGATGCGGCCTCCGTCGTTAAAGCCCCTCCGCTGCGAGCAGGCGCTCTGGGTGCGGCACCTGGAATTTCCGGTTCTACCTGCGTCTGCGTGAGCGGAACGATCCTCCATGCTCGATCTGCAAAACTTGTGCGCTCGGCTTGTGTGGCTGGGCAGGGCCAACAAAAAAGACCGCCCGAAGGCGGTCTCTCTGGAGGTGTACACGAGGTCTACATAAATGAACTCTCGTAATACTTGTTGACCCTGCTCGCGCTCTGATCTGACCAACTGCTCTCGTCACTGTACTTGGGGGCGCCCTTCAGCTTGGCTTCCGTAAGGTTCGTGACGTAGCCGCCCAGACCTTGATCGTACCTCAGGGACTGCCAGGGCAGTGGGTAATAGTCGTTGCCCATGCCCAAAAACCCGTCAAAGCTCAGCACCGCGTATTTCACCTGACCACTGACCTTGTCTATCATAACACGTTCAACACTGCCGATCTCTCGGCGGTCGGCGCCGTAAACTGTCGTGCCCTCAACCTTATCACTGCCGATTGTTAATCGGCGCCGGTCACGTCGCTTGAAGTACTGGCAGTATCCACCTGACGAAATGAAGAAAGCTTCATTAAGGTGGGGTCACGATCGGCGCCGATCGTGACCCCACCTCGACGCAGATTCGGTCAATAGCGACAAGCAATTGCCGCTGTTAGTTCAACGGGCCCAGTTCGGCGCCGATTGACAGCAGCATCCATCCCTCGATGCCGACCTTCCGCTTCAAGAGGGGCGATGCGGAGGCAGTCCTCAACTACATGAAATCAATTCAGGAAGTACCTAAGCCGAAACGATCTCTGCAGCGATGAGTTCTGGGCTGCAATCGCCGTTCGCGGCATCTGGACTGAATTCAGAGGCGATCGCGGCACCAGATCCAGGGCGTCGCGGGACCGATTGCCGTTGCTCTGGGGGACACTCATTTCAGAGTGCGTGGCTACATCCTTAATCTGACTAGATTTGATTTGTCGCAAAGCGGATTCAGGCCAGAGGACCACTCTCTAAAATGGTTCACTCAGTGGAGCGCTGCCATGATCATAGAGCGCTTGTCCCAAGAGCATCGCAACATCGAGAAATTGCTCGCCATCCTCGAGCGGGAGCTAGAGGTATTCGACCGCGGAGGTCGTCCTGATTACGAGGTCATCCACGCAGTGATCAGTTATTTCGAAGTCTACCCTGAAGTTTATCATCATCCCCAGGAGGACCTGGTCTTTGCCAAGCTGAGGGTACGAGATCCAGCTGCTGCCGCAAAAGTCGGCGATCTAGCTCGTGAACATCAGAAAGGGGGCCCAGCTTTTACGCCGCGTCGCTCAGGCCGTCGACAGCGTGCTCGCAGATCGTGAAATTCTTCGCGAGGATGTAGATATTATCGTTCGCGATTTTGTTGCGCACGAGCGCCGTCACATGATGATGGAAGATCGCGATTTCTTTCCTGCGGCACTTAAGGTTCCCAAGCTTCAAGATTGGACCGAGATCGCTTCGGCCGCAACGAGTCACAAAGACCCGCTGTTCAGCGATGTTGCCGAAGGTCGATTTAACGCACTGCGCGCGCATATTCTGCGGCTTGAGCAGGAAGCCGAAGCCGATCGAAAGTAGACGCGTTTTCCTGGTTATGGGGTCACAATGGCGAGTACTCGCGCCGGCCGAATACAGAGGGGTGATTGAATTCCAGAACCAGGCGACAGGCGAAAAAGTTCGCCCGGCGCGGCACTGTGATCGGCCCGTTCCATCCAGAGGTGACCATCAGGGTTAGTGACGGCGCCTCCAAGTCTCATGCCTAGTTAGTCACAGAAGTTCGGATCAGGCCGATGAACCCCTACCCGACGGGTTGAGGAAAGATCTTCACCGAGAGGCAAAGAGGAGACTGATCATGAACAGGTCAAACAACGAAACGGACGAATTGACTGACGAACTCGGAAGCGTGTCTGGCGGAAACCAGATCTCGATCGTGACAAAGCTGCCGAATTACCAAGGCCCAAAATCCACGTGCCAGAGTCAATTGCTCAAGGCGATACGCTCGACAACACGCTGACGTTCGATCAGCTGCCCTAATCTGTGACGTCGCGGGCGGGGCAATTCCGGCCCGTGCGCCCTTTGTCAACTTGTTTTTGCTGTTACGCCAAGGCGTAAGGATGGCCGTTGCGAGTTGTTCCGCCGACCAGTACCTTCGTATGTAACTACGTATGTAACTACGGGGCGCTTCGATGATTTCTCATAAGGTCCCCCTACGCCGCACTGCACGAGTATGGCTCAACCGAACGGACATGCCAGCTTTTCGCGTAGATCCAAGGCGGCTCAGAGCTTGGCATCAGTAAGCGCGCATGCCACTCTTGAGAAAAGCGGTGGGAGGTAAAGCATTGTACCGTTGTCTCGGAGTTTTCTGCTGGGCCGTGCCCCTCGTGTTGTCCGTCTCGACACCAGCGTTCTCTGCAGAACCCGACCGCTGCGCGGAGTTGGATCGCCAACTTCAAGCTATGAACCGGCAGATTTCCGCGACTGAGGTGTCGCTGATGTTGTTTTCGGCAGCGGATACGAATTGCACCGGGCTGGCGACGGCGCTGCTGGATTCGGGCGCCTCTGTCGATGCCCGTGACCGGCTGGGCGCAAGGCCCTTAAGTCATGCTGCGCGGTTCGGTCACATGGAGATGATCGATCTGTTGCTTTCGCGCGGTGCTCCGATCGATGCACGTAATCTCTCCGGCGCGACAGCTCTGTATTTTGCGGCCGAGCGCGGCCATGCCGCGGTGGTCCGTCGTCTCATCGAACATGGCGCCAGTGTCAGGCTTACAGGCCGCAGCGGGATATCTCCGGTCACGGCGGCTGCCTATGCCGGCAATGACGCGATCGTTGAGGCACTGATCGCAGAGGGAGCCGACGAGCGCCTGCCGGATGACACCGGGAAACCACCAATCGTCTATGCTGCCGCCGCCGGCCATGTTGACATTGTGAAGCGGTTGCTATCTCGCAACATCGACGTCAATGCCCGCTATGCCAATGAGCTTACTGTCCTGATGTGGGCCGCCGGTGCGGACGAGAAGGTCCCGGATGCAAAGGTAGCAAATGTCCTGACTTATTTGTTGGACACCGGCGCTCATATCGATGACCGGGATGCGCGTGGCCGCACGGCCCTGATGATCGCGGCGGAGGGAGGCCGCGGAGCGATCGCTGCTCTGTTGCTCGCGCGAGGGGCAGATCCGTCGCTGCGGGACAATGGCGGCAAACGTGCCGCCGACCTTACAACATTAACGTCGCTGCGCGAACGCCTTACGCCGACACATTGAGGCCTGCGCGCGCGTCTAGAGGCCAGCGAGATACTCGGCGAGCGCTGCGAGCCCATCCTTTGGCGTGGCGATCATCAGGTCGGACATTCCGGGATTGTTGCCTCGCTCCCGAGTGCGGAAGTCCCCAATCGTCTTGGCGAGATATTCGCGGCTCTGCCCCGAGAGCCGCGGCACGGTACCGGTGCCCTGAAACGCTTCCAGATGGCAGCCGGTGCAGCCTACTGAATGCTCGGCCTCGATCGCTTTCTGCGCGATGGTTTTCGGGGCCCTCGGCTGGCCAAGATCGGGCCACGGTTTCTGCGAAAAGAATTCGGCAATCGCCATCATCTCATCCTTCTCGAGCGAGGACGCGATCGGCTGCATGGTCTCGTTCTTGCGGTCGCCTCGCTTGAAATCGCGAAGCTGGATGTAGATGTAGCCTTGAAGCTGTCCCCAGATGATGGGAATGCTCTTGTCGACAGGTTTGCCGTCGGCCCCATGACAGCCGGCGCAGACTTCGACCTTCTCGGCAATCGCAGAAGGGAGGGCAGGCTGCGCGCTGGCTCCGTTCCTGATTTGGGCGGCGGCGATCGTTGATGCGACGCAAGTGCCCAGTCCCAGCATGATCGCGCCCGGGATCGTCCTGTTCAGCAACCACTTCATTCACTGATCCATCGAGGCTCAACATGGAAGCGGGGCCCCGATCGGCCCCGCTTCGCAAAATTCATGACAATATCGCCTGCGTACTCAATCGAGAGAGAAGGCGATGATGTTATTACCGCGTTTGAAGTTAACCTGGGTGTTGCCCCCGGCGCCGACCACGATGTACTGACTGCCGCCCACCATGTAGCTGGACGGCGGCGCATTGACCCCGGCACCGGCGCGGAAGCTCCACAATTCCTTGCCGGTAGACGAATCATAGGCCGCGAACTTGCCGTTGCCTTCGCCGCTGAACACGAGGCCGCCAGCCGTGGCGAGAATGCCCCCGATCATCGGCTCCGGTGTCTTCACCTGCCATTTGATCTTGCCGGTGTTGTAGTTCACCGCCGTGATATTGCCGGACTGCTTCTCCTCCGGGATGGCAGTGAATGCGCCGCCCAGCCACAGCTTTCCGTTCGGATACGGCGAGCTTTCGACGCGGTAGTGCATGGGCTGATGCAAGTTGATCGCGTAGGCGAGCCCCTGACCCGGGTCGGTCGCGATCGGCGACCACTCAACGCCGCCGTTGGCGCCCGGCAGCATGCGCGCACCTTCCTTGGTCGGCAGCACCCACATGTTCTCCTGCGGCACCATCGCTTCGGAGAAGCGGATCAGGCTACAATCCTTGCGGTCGTGCACGTAGATGTGCCCGGTCTTGCCGGCATGGATCACGCCGGGAATGGTCTTGCCGTTCTTGTCCGCCACGTTTACGAGCACCGGCGGGCTGACGGCGTCGAGATCCCAGACGTCATGCGCGATGTACTGGAAGTGACATGCATACTTCCCGGTATCGAGATCGAGCGACACCAGCGAATCCGTATAGAGATTGTCGCCAGGCCGGCTAGCGCCGTCGAGGTCGGGCGAGGGATTGCCGACCACGAAGTAGATCCGGTTTGTCTCGAGGTCGACGGCGGGATTTTGCCAGACGCCGCCACCGAGCTTTGCGTAGGGATCGCCGTTCTTGGCGACCGCATCCTTTTCTGCCGCGATGTCGCGATGCATGTCGCGGCCGGTGGCATCTTTGGTTGCCCAGACGCCGACCGACTTCTCCGGAACGGTGTCGAAATTCCACAGCTGCTTGCCGGTCTTGGCGTCGTAGGCCCGGACGAAGCCGCGAATGCCATATTCACCGCCGTTGGTGCCGATCAGGACCTTGTCCTTCACGACGGTCGGAGCCATCGTCTCGCTGTAGCCGAGCTCGGGATCGGCAATGTCGGTCTTCCAGACGACGTCTCCGGTCTTGGCATTCAGCGCCACCAGCTTCGAATCCAGCGTAGCCAGGTAAACCGTGTCATTGAGAACCTGGACGCCGCGATTGTTGGGACCGCAGCAATAGGTCGTGATGGGTCCCATCTTGTGATTGTAGTGCCAGAGCTCGCGGCCGCTCTTGGCATCGAGCGCGTAGACGTGGCTGTAGGATGTCGTCACGAACATCACGCCGTCCACCACGATCGGTGAGGTCTCCAGGGATTCCTTGACGTCCGTTTGGAAGATCCATGCAACGTGAAGGTTCTTCACGTTGTTGCGGTTGATCTGCTTCGCCGGATGAAACCGCGTCTGCGCGTAATTGCCGTTGGTCAAAAGGAAGTTGCTAGCGCTTTTGTCCGCTCCATTGAGCAGAGCTTGTGTGACGGGTGTGACGTTCGCCTGACCCACGGGGCCAATCGAGTCTTGCTTTACCTCCTGCTGTGCATAGGAGAGGGTTGGCAATGTGCAGGCTAACCCAAGTAGCGCGGCGTATCCGATCGAAAATCTATTCATCCGTTCCGCCCCAAACTATTCTTGCTTTTAACCGGCCAAAATACTGCGCGGTGCAATCGAACTGTGACTCCGGAGAGACTGGTTTGACAAGCAAAGTTGATGGCGTGTGCTGTTTATTTTCGACTCCTCAGCGGTTCGCGACCGCGATATGCGCGCGGTTGCGTTGCGAGATGCGCAACGGATTCACTCAGGTCATGCTTCCCGGCATGAAACAGCGGACAACTGGATTGCCGTTGAGGTACTGCGGCCAAACAATCGTCCGGCCCGTGCGATTGGCGTCAGTAACCACTCTATCACTCGGAACGATCACCCACTGTCCGTCAATGCGCACGCGATAGTGCCCATCCTCGGTGTCCCAATCGACGTCCGCGAGTGCCATGCCATCGGCATCCGAGCAACATTGAACGCCGTCCTTGCTGTGCAGGCCTTCGAACCATGATTTCAGTGGCGAATTCGCGTATCGGCCGTCATCATGCACCGCAATAGGACCGAGCGAGATCAGCACCGAGACGAGCAGGTTGGTGAGAGACATACTGAGGCCCGTAAACAACAAAAAGTTCACGCCAGCCCCGCAATCGTGCCGGCGCCAAATACGCAACGCTGATGGAAATATTTCGATCCACGCGGCCGAATCGACTGAGGAACCAAAGACTTATCACTGGTTAGCTGAATCAGCTGGGTATGAGGACACGCTGAATCCAACCGGCATTGGGAGTGGTAAATTCATTCGCTCTTTGGTCTTGGCGTTGGCCTGTCTATACAGTGGGAAAAATTCGGATCTCTTTGCCCGAGGGCCTTTTAATCGGCGCGGTGGCGCTTCCGTCCAGGAGCTTGAGGGCGCACTTCTCCACCGGCTAACTCCGCCGAATCTGACCTGCCACCCATGCCGCCCGGGGAAACGACGCAGCATCCGGAATTGACGGAAGCGACATCGGCTTTCACGCGGCGCAGCCGGTCTGGGGCGAGATTGACCGGGGCCCTCTCATGTTTCCAAGTTTGAAAATCTCAGCTTTCGAAGCTGTCAGCTTTGCCGACGCCTTCCTGCCGTATCCGCTTGGTCTCCAGTGCCCGTACACTTTTGAGTGGCGGAGCCGTTGAGGCGCTGCCCGCTACCGGCAAATTATTATGCGCTCTACGGCGCATCAGAGCGTTTGACCGTTGTACGGGACGGGCGATCGAGGGTCGCTTGCGGGCAAGTAGGATCGACAAAAGCACATTTGAGTGGTACAAACAGCATATCCGTCACTGTCGTAAGTTGTTGTTTTTGCGGATTGTTCTGGGATGCATGTCCAGTCCGCCCCTGGGCACCACGGCCCTTCTAAGGGTCTCTTCTCCCCGATTGAATCAGCAACCAACGGATTAGCGCTGCACGTTTGTAAAAAAAAACGGTGGTCAATGCCGCTCGCAATGTGACGTCCCTGAAAGCACTCCCAACCGCTACCGGAGGAGCTCGGCCAGATTGTCGCGAACGCGAGGAGAAGGTCGCCTTCACAACAAGCCGGACGATCGTACTTATAATTGTTGACTCTTCGCCGTAAAAACAATACGTACGATCGTGTTGTTAATTGAAGAGGAGACAACAATGTCCAGTGTTGGCACCCAAGCTCAAAATGCCTACGTCGCTCCCACTGCGGGGCAGCTTGCCGCGGCGCGCGATATCGTCGCGCGCTTTGCAGAGAAGTGGGACAAGCCGAGCGCGGACGCCCTGCGCGATCTGATGCACCCGGAGACACAAAATCTGATCCCGCCGATGACTGCTCCGGGCAACAGAGAGGCTGTCGTCGAACATTTCAGGGACGTCTTGAGGAGACTGCCGGATCTGCGACTCCAGATCGTGCGGTGGGCGCCTACGGACGACGCTGTGATGATCGAATGGCAAGCGACCGCAAGCGTCGCCGGCCAGCCGCTCGCGTGGAGCGGCGTAGATCGTTTCAACGTTCGCGGCGATCGCATCTACCAAGCCAATGTCTATTGGGACACCAGAGGCTTGGCTGAACGCATGGCGGCCGTGGTTGCGAAAACCAGTGCAGGTGTGGCCTAGTCGCGACCGCGAAAATTCCAGAGGCAGAGCGGCCAATTTGAATCTAGACGACCGGTCGTGTAATTTTCTGCCGATGAGTGCGACGATTCCAAGAAGCGAACGGCCCGACGGGCGCAGAGTCCGAGGCGATCGGACCCGCGCCGCTGTGCTCGAACAAGCCGCCAAAATCGCCGGCATCGAGGGCCTAGAGGGAATCACGTTCGGTCGTGTGGCGCTCGTTGCCAACGTCCCGAAGAGCACCTTGGCCAATCTTTTCCAGGACCGAGAGGATCTTCAGCTACAAACACTCAGGTTTGGAGCGGACGCATTTGCCGCCGCCTTGCGTGCCAAAATGCGCGCCCGGCGGGGCACTTTGGGGGCGCTGAAGGCGCTCTGCGATGCTTGGTTCCAACTGCTGGAGGACGAGGAGTTTCCGGGCGGCTGCATAGTGACGGCGGTAGCAGGCGAGTATCGCGCCCGGCCGGGCGCCATTCAATCGCTTGTCACGGAGTATAGGGAGATTTGGCGCCAAGCGCTTCTTTCGGCGACAATGCGGGCCAAGGGCGAGGGTGCGTTAGCGCCCAATGCGGATCCACAGCAGATCGTGTTCGAGATTGTTGCGTTTCAAGAGGCGGCCCATGTCGGAACCGCCGATCGGCTCCGAGCGCAGCGCGCCGTCAGCGCGCTGATTGATCGGATTCAGCGCGGCTCATGACCCACCGCTGTCACCGGGCGCGCGACTGACGTAAGAATGCCGCTTGGGAAGTCGTCGCCTCCTGCGAGGGCGTATTTGCGTGAGAGCCGCTGAGCATGCAGTTTCGCCGGTCCGACCTTGCTGACCTTGCCTACTTCCTGGAGATCGCGAAGCACCGGAATTTCCGTCGCGCTGCGCTCGAGCTCGGCATTGGCGCTTCGGCGCTGAGTCACGCGATCCGGAGCCTGGAGGAGCGCCTTGGGGTCCGGCTGCTCAACCGGACCAGCCGCAGCGTGACGCTCTCTGCGGCCGGCGAGGCGCTGCAGTCTGCGCTGGCGCGCCCGTTCGACGAGATCGGAAGCGCGATGGACGTGCTCAATCGCTTCCGGGACGGACCGATGGGCCGCGTGCGAATGAGCGTGCCGACCGAGGCGGCCGAATTTCTCGTCGGACCGGTGATGGCGACGTTCCTCGATCGCTACCCCGACGTCGAGATTGAATTCTCGGTGAACAACCGGATGATCGACGTGATCGAAAGCGGCTTCGACGCAGGGATCCGCCATGGCGGCACGGTGCCGCAGGACATGATCGCACAGCGTCTGTCCGCTGACGTCAGGTGGATGGTCGTCGGGGCGCCGTCCTACATCGAGCGGGTCGGCGCGCCGACGCATCCTGACGACCTCCAGGCTCATCGTTGCGTCAAGATTCGGATCGGAGACGAGAGCATCTACCGCTGGGAATTCGAGCGAGGTGACGAGAAGATCGAGGTGAATGCCCCAGGCGGGCTCACCGTCGATCAAGGCCATCTTGGCTTGGTCGCGGTGAGGGACGGGGCTGGGCTGATGTACGTCGCCGAGCCGATGGTCCGCAAGGATCTCCGCGACGGCACGCTGCGGACGGTGTTGGACGATTGGGCGCCGCTTGGCCCCGGCTTCCATATCTACTACTCGAGCCGGCGCCAGCTCCCCGCGGCGCTTCGACTGTTCATCGATCTCGTCCGGGAGCTGCGTCCGCTCGGCCTCTGAAGCGGCCATCGATGAATTCTTCTCAACGCGGCGTCCGATTGGCTCGGCCTATGCTGCACCTCGCCTGAAAGTTATCTGAACGAAGGCGGCAGATGGTCGCCTGATGTCCGGCTCGCCCGGGCGCTGAGCCGTTCAGAGGCAACAATGACATTTCAAACCACGCATGAGAACGGCGCCGTTCGCCGGCAATCGCCCGCGTGGAGTGCGGTCTTCGCGCTCACCTTGTGCGTTGCGACGCTGATTGCGTCCGAATTCATGCCGGTTAGTCTGCTGACGCCGATCGCCGCGGATCTCCACATCACAGAGGGTCAGGCGGGCCGGGCCATCGCGGTCTCCGGAATTTTCGCCGTGCTGGCGAGCCTGCTCATTTCCAGGGCGACGCGGGGCATCGATCGGCGCATCGTCTTGCTGTCTCTCACCGGCGTGATGATGATCTCGGGGCTGATCGTAGCGGTTGCGCCGAGCCAATCCGTCTTCATGGCGGGGCGGGCGCTGATCGGGATCGTCATCGGCGGCTTCTGGTCGATGTCTGCGGCCACTGCCATGCGCCTGGTCCCCGAGAGGCAGGTGCCGCGGGCGCTCGCCATCTTCAACGGCGGCAATGCGCTGGCGACGACGATTGCCGCGCCATTGGGAAGCTTTCTCGGTCAGTACATCGGTTGGCGAGGCGCCTGCTTTTCGGTCGTTCCGTTCGCGGCGCTCGCGCTGGTCTGGCAACTCCTGACGCTCCCGTCGATGCCGGCGGACAAAGCCACACGCGAGGTCTCCGTGTTCGGCATCCTTCGCATTCCGAGGGTCGGTTTCGGAATGGTGTCCGTCGCGTTCTTCTTCATGGGGCAATTCGCGCTGTTCACTTACGTGCGACCGTTCCTGGAAACCATCGCCCATGTCAGCGTTTCCACCCTTTCGTCGCTGCTGCTGATCATGGGTCTCGCCGGACTGCTTGGAACCTACTTGATCGGTACGATCCTCGAGACCCGGCTCTACGGCCCGCTTGTCGCAATGCCGCTGGCGATGGCGTTGATCGCGGTTGGGCTCATTTTTCTCGGAAGCTCGCTTCCGGCCGTGGCTAGCCTGATCGCGGCATGGGGATTGATCGGCACGGCCGCGCCCGTCGCGTGGTGGACCTGGCTCAGCCGGGTGCTGCCTGACGATGCCGAGCGGGGTGGGGGTCTCATGGTGGCCATCATCCAGCTCGCGATCACTATTGGCGCCACCGTCGGGGGTCAATTCTACGATTCGAGCGGTTACCAAAGCACCTTCGGCATCAGCGCGGCCTTGCTTTGTGCCTCTGCGCTCTTCGCCTGCTTCGGACGGCGCGCAAGCCGCCATGCTCGTACCATTGCCCAGCAATGAGGCAATCGAGCCGCCTGCCATTGATGAAAAACATTCACCGCCACATCCAGGCGGTCCACTCGAACTTGCGCGCCGCGTGGGAATTGTTGTGCGACGGAACCGTCCTGCAATCCGGCGGCCGGCGCAGGAAACCTAGCGGTGATGATATGCAAAAACCCGAACAGGAAATATCGAGGCGGCGCATTCTCGCGGCCGGGACTGCAACAGCCATGATCGGAGCTGTTCCGGGCGCACAGGGCCAACCGGCGCAACCGAAGCTCACCCAGCCCGGACTTGCTGTCTCGTTCGAGGTGAACGGGAAACCGTGCAGCCTTCAGCTCGATCCCCGCACGACGCTGCTCGACGCGCTGCGCGAACATCTGAACCTGACCGGCACCAAGAAAGGCTGCGACCACGGCCAGTGCGGAGCTTGCACCGTGATCGTCAACGGCGTGCGCATCAATTCGTGTCTCACGCTCGCGGTCATGCACGAAGGCGACAAGGTCACCACCATCGAGGGATTGGGCCAGCCGGACCGCCTGCATCCGATGCAGGCGGCCTTCGTCAAGCAGGACGGATATCAATGCGGATATTGCACGCCGGGGCAGATCTGCTCGGCCGTGGCGGTGCTCGACGAAATCAAGGCGGGAATCCCGAGCCACGTCACCGCCGATCTGGCTGCATCGCCTGAACTTACGAATCTCGAGCCGCGTGAGCGCATGAGCGGCAATATCTGCCGGTGCGGTGCTTACTCCAACATTGCCGAGGCCATCGTCGAGGTCGCCGGGAGCAAGACATGAAAGAGTTCACTTACCAGCGCGCCACCTCGGCCGAGCAAGCGGCCACTCAGGCTCAGGCAACGCCCGGAGCGAAGTTCATCGCCGGCGGGACCAATCTGCTGGACCTGATGAAGCTCGAGATCGAGACGCCGCAGCATCTGATCGACGTCAATGGTCTCGGCTTCGACAAGATCGAACCCACCCCGGAAGGCGGGCTCCGAATCGGTGCCCTGGTTCGCAATACGGCGCTCGCCGCCGAGATGCGGATCAGGAGAGACTACGGCGTGCTCAGCCGGGCGCTTCTGGCCGGTGCATCGGGCCAGCTCCGCAACAAGGCGACCACCGCGGGCAATCTGCTGCAGCGGACGCGCTGTCCCTATTTCTATGACACCAACCAACCCTGCAACAAGAGAAGCCCGGGATCGGGCTGCGCGGCCATCGACGGCGTCAGCCGTCAGCTGGGAGTGATCGGCGTGAGCGATGCCTGCATCGCGACGCACCCCTCCGATATGGCTGTCGCCATGCGCGCACTCGACGCGGAGGTTGAGACCACCAGTCCCGGAGGTAAGACGCGGCGCATGCCGCTTGCGGACCTGCATCGCCTCCCCGGTGATACGCCGCACCTGGAGACGACGCTTGCGCCGGGAGAACTGATCACGGCGGTCACGCTGCCGCCTCCGATCGGCGGTCGGCATATCTACCGGAAAGTCCGTGACCGCGCGTCCTACGCATTCGCACTCGTTTCCGTCGCGGCGGTGCTTCAGCGCGACGGCACCGGCCGGGTGGCGGTGGGCGGCATCGCCCCCAAGCCATGGCGGGTCGAGGCGGCCGAGACCGAATTGCCGCGCGGCGCGAAAGGGTTCGCCGCGCGCCTGCTCGCCGGCGCGAAGTGGACCGAGAAGAACGCATTCAAGGTGGCGCTGGTGGAGCGCACCGTGGCGGCGGCCATGAACGAAGCGAGGCAGCCATGAAGTTCGATACACCTGCGCAGACCAACCCCATCGATCGCCTGCGTGTCGTCGGACGTCCGCACCCGCGTATCGAGGGCCCGCTGAAGACCACCGGCAAGGCGACCTACGCCTACGAACACAATGACGTCGTCAGCAATCCGACCTACGGCGTGATCGTGGGCGCCGCGATCGGCAAGGGGCGCATCAAGAAGATGCATCTGGATGAGGCGCGCCGGGCGCCGGGCGTCATCGCCATCGTCACGGCCGAGAACTCCGGAAAGCTCGGCAAGGGTCAGTTCAACACCGCAAAGTTGCTCGGCGGCCCGGAGGTCGACCACTATCACCAGGCGATCGCCGTGGTGGTGGCGGAGAGCTTCGAACAGGCGCGCGCCGCGGCCGCCCTGGTCAGGGTCGACTACGCATCCGCAGCAGGGGCGTTTGATCTCGCGGAGGCACTGAAGACGGCACCCTTCGGAAAAGACCCGAACAGTCCCGAGGAGGACGGACCTCCCGAAAGTCGCGCCGGCGAATTCGAACAGGCCTTCGCTGAGGCTCCCGTCAAGCTCGACCAACACTACACGACTCCCGACCAGAGCCACTCGATGATGGAGCCGCACGCCTCGATCGCGACCTGGGCGGGCGACAAGCTGACCATCTGGACCTCCAGCCAGATGATCGATTGGGGCAGGACCGATCTCGCGGCCACGCTTGGCATCCCGAAGGAGAACATCCGCTTCATCTCGCCCTATATCGGCGGCGGATTCGGCTGCAAACTGTTCCTGCGTTCGGATGCGGTCATGGCCGCTCTGGCGGCGAAAGCCGCCGGCCGCCCCGTCAAGGTTGCGCTGCCGCGGCCGATGATCCCGAACAACACCACGCATCGTCCGGCCACCAGCCAGCGCATCCGGATTGGGGCCACGACAGACGGCAAGATCCTGGCGATCGCGCATGAAAGCGGCTCGGGCGATCTGCCCGGCGGCCAGCCGGAAACCGCGGTCAATCAGACTAGGCTGCTATACGCGGGCGCCAATCGTCTCACTTCGATGCGGCTCGCCGTCCTGGATCTTCCCGAAGGCAACGCGATGCGGGCTCCCGGCGAGGCGCCGGGAATGATGGCGCTCGAAATCGCCATGGACGAATTGGCCGAAAAACTTGGCATCGATCCGGTCGAGCTTCGGGTGCGGAACGACACCCAGGTCGACCCGGAGAACCCGAACCGTCCGTTTTCCCAGCGCAACCTCATCCGCTGTCTGCGCGAAGGCGCCGAGCGATTTGGCTGGCGCGATCGAAAGCCAGTCCCGGGCAAGGTGCGCGATGGTGACTGGCTGATCGGAATGGGCGTCGCGGCCGCGTTCCGCAACAATCTTCTGTTGCCATCCGGCGCACGCGTCCGTCTGGGACAGGACGGGCGGGTCACGGTCGAGACGGACATGACCGACATCGGCACGGGAAGCTACACGGTGATCGCGCAGACCGCGGCCGAGATGATGGGCGTCGACATCGACCAGGTCGCGGTTCGGCTCGGCGACTCGTCCTTCCCCGTTTCTTCCGGGTCGGGAGGACAATTCGGCGCGAACTGTTCGACCTCCGGCGTCTACGCAGCATGCGTGAAGCTACGTGATGCCATCGCGCAGAAGCTGGGCTTCAACTCTGAGGATGCTTCCTTCGCCGATGGCCTGGTGGTCGGCGGCAACCGTTCCGCAAGGTTGGTCGACGCCGTCCGCGACGGCGAGCTTGTCGGCGAGGACAAGATGGAGTGGGGCGACCTCCACAAGAGCTACCAGCAGTCAACTTTCGGAGCCCATTTCGTCGAGGCGGCGGTCGATAGCTTCACCGGCGAGATCCGCATCCGCCGCATGCTGGCGGTCTGCGCGGCTGGCCGCATCCTCAATCCGACGACGGCGCGGAGCCAGGTGATCGGAGCCATGACCATGGGCGCGGGAGCCGCCTTGATGGAGGAGCTCGCGGTCGACAAGCGGCGCGGCTTCTTCGTCAACCACGATCTTGCCGGCTACGAGGTGCCGGTCCATGCCGACATACCGCATCAGGAGGTGGTCTTCCTCGACGAGGCCGACGACAAGGTCTCGCCGATGAAGGCGAAGGGTGTGGCCGAGCTCGGCATATGCGGGGTTGCCGCTGCGATCGCCAATGCCGTCTATAACGCGACCGGCGTTCGGGTGCGGGATTATCCGATCACGCTGGACAAGCATCTGGACGCTCTGCCGCCGGTCTCGTGATCGAGACCGAATGGCTGCTCCGCGGAAGAGCGGCCCAGCATCCTATCATCCGGAGTGAGATCATGGATTTAGAGATACATAGAAGTGGCTCCAGACCGTCCGCCAAAGGGCCGGAGGATTGGTTTACCGGAACAGTCCGCCTCGATCCGCTGGTCCAGGCGCCTGATCCGGCGCGGGTGAGCGCGGCCCATGTGACGTTCGAGCCCGGCGCGCGGACAGCGTGGCACACGCATCCTCTCGGCCAGACGCTGATCATCACGTCAGGATTGGGATGGGTGCAGCGCGAGGGTGGGCCGATCGTGGAGATCCGCCCGGGCGACGTGGTGTGGTTTCCTCCGGGCCTGAAGCACTGGCACGGAGCCACCCCCTCCACGGCCATGAGCCATATCGCCATCCAGGAATCGCTGAACGGAAGTCCGGTGAGCTGGCTGGAGAAGGTCAGCGAGGAGCAATACCGCAAGTGATGTCGTCAAGCGCGATCGATGTGCTCGATCGCTTTCACGACCGCTCCGACGAGAAATTCGGCCGCCTCGGTCATGCCGACGTTCCTGGCAATGGAGCTGTGGGCAAAGGAGACGTTCTGAAGAAATGCCCGGTCCGCCTCTTGCCACCAGCAAGGAAGCAGATGATCGCCCGATGTCCGGCTCGCCCGCTCAGCCGTCAGAGACATCAATGACAGTTCAAACCAGGTTCGACAACGGCGCCGTTCGCCGACACGTCCCTGTGCTGTCGCGCAGCATCAGCCTGGCGGGAAGCGTGATGTCCTTGCGCGGCGCCGATTTGTCAGCCGTCATCAGCGCAATCAGTTCGGCCGCGGCGGTGGCCCCGAGCTCGCGGCGGGGCTGGACGACGGTCGTCAGCGTGGGCTCGCAATAATCGGCATAGGCAATGCCGTCGAAGCCGACGACGGAAAGATCATCCGGGATCTGCAGACCGGCCGCGTGCACGGTCTTGATCAGGCCGATCGCCATTTCGTCATTGGCCGCAAACAGCGCGGTCGGACGCGCCAGGGGCTCGAGCGCGAGCAGCGCCCGGCCGGCCTCGACACCGGTCCGGAAGGTGAAATCGCCGGGGAGAATCAACTCTGCATCGGCAGCAATCGCCGCCTTGCGCAAGGCCTGCCGGTAGCCTTCGAGACGCTGCTGCGCGAGGATGTTGGATTTGGGCCCGGACAGATAGGCGATGTTGGTGTGGCCTAGCTCGATGAGGTGTGCCACCGCCTCACGCGCAGTGGCGACATTGTCGATCGTGACCTGCGGGAAGCTTTCGCGGGGGATGTACTCGCAAGCGGCAACCAACGGCACGCGCGCTTCGCGCAAGTCGCGGTCGGGGCTGCGCATCACGTGGCCGCACAACAGCAATACGCCGTCGGCCTGGCCGGCGCAGACCAGGTCGACGTAGCGCGCCTCCTTCTCTGGCGAGCCGGCCAAATTCGCAATGATGAGTCCGTAGCCGGCGGTCGAGAGCGTATCGTCGATGCCCTGTAGAACCTCGGCGAAGAAGGGGTTGGCGATGTCAGGTACCGCGACCAGCACGACCATGGTCTTGCGGACACGCAGGTTTCTCGCGGAAATGTTGGGCGTGTAACCGGTGTCGCGCACGGCGGCGAGCACGCGCTTGCGGGTTTCTTCGGTGACCACTTCGGGCCGCGCCAGCGTGCGGCTGACGGTTGCGACCGAGACGCCGGCGAGCCGAGCGACATCCGCGATCTTGGCCGTGTTGCGGTGCAACGCTCGGGTTCGCTTTGCCATTCGGTTTCCTGCCGTCAAAACGGCCCTTGCAAAATCGCTGGCTTCTGATACGATAGAAATGTAATCGATTACATCGCCGTTGTACAGACATAAGAGCCCAAAGGCATGATCCGGAAAACCGCGCAGCGATTTTCCGAAAAGATCCTAACCTAACAAAAAGGGCCCCAAGCGCAAGACCAACAAGCCCGCGAGGGCAGATCCTGGGAGGGAATCATGAAACGCGCGCTGTTCGCATCGGTGGCGATTGCCGCCATCGCCTTGGCCTCGGTGCCCGTCTGTGCCGAGGAAATGAAAGCCGAGGTCATTCACTGGTGGACCTCCGGCGGCGAGGCCGCTGCCGTAAAGGTGTTCGCCGATCAGTTCACCAAGGCCGGCGGCACCTGGATCGACAGCGCGGTCGCCGGTGCCGCGAATGCCCGAAACGCCGCGATCAGCCGCACCGTCTCCGGCAATCCGCCGACCGCCATGCAGCTCAACACCGGAAAACAGTTCGACGAGTTGGTCGAGGGCGACCTGCTCGCCGACGTCGACACGGTCGCGACCGAAGGGAATTGGAAGAGCGTGATGCCGCAGGCCTTCGTCGCCGCGGCAACGCGCAAGGGCAAGATGTACGCGGTGCCGATCAACATCCATGGCCAGAACTGGCTCTGGTACAACAAGGAGGTGCTCGCCTCGGTCGGCGCCGCCGAGCCGAAGACCTGGGACGATGCCTTCGTCATCCTCGACAAGCTCAAGGCCGGGGGCAAGGTGATCCCGCTGGCCTTCTCGGGCCAGAAGAACTGGGAGCAAAACCTGTTCAACTCGGTCCTGATCGGCGTTGGCGGCGGACCGATGTGGATCGCCATGATGGGCAAGCGCGATGCGGCGCTGGCGCAGAGCGCCGAGTTCAAGGCTGTCGCGGTCGCCTACAAGAAGCTGAAGGACTATGTCGATGCCGGTGCGCCCGGGCGCAACTGGAACGATGCGACCAACCTGGTGATCCAGGGCAAGGCCGGCATGCAGATCATGGGCGATTGGGCCAAGGGCGAGTTCGTCGCCGCCGGCAAGGTCGCCGACAAGGATTATGGCTGCACCGTGCTGTCCAATCATGGCGGCGGCTACATGATGGGCGGCGACGTCTTCGTATTCCCGAAGTCGAATGATGCGGCCACCACCAAGGCGCAGATGACCCTCGCCAAGGTGATGCTGACGCCCGAGACCCAGATCCAGTTCGCGCTCAAGAAGGGCTCGATCCCGGTGCGCAGCGATGTCGACACCTCTGCGCTCGACGCCTGCGCCCAGAAGGGCACGCGATACGTCGCCGACAAGGCGCAGCAATTGCCATCTGTCGACATGCTGGCGGCGCCCGCGCTGGTTGGCGCGGTCCAGGACGCGATCTCGGAATATTGGAACACCGACATGAGCGCCGACAAATTCTCCGCCAAAGTCGCCGCGGTGCTGAAGGCGCAGTACTGACGCATCTCGATCGGGCGGCCGATGTTCCCGGCCGCCCTGTCTCGCTGGTCCATCCTCTCTCATTCGTTGGGCACGATGCGTCTTTCTCTGTCTTCCAGATTGTCCGCGATCTCCGCGCTCGTGCCGGCGCTGCTGGTGATGTTCGTGGTCTATATCGGCGCCACCGCCTGGACCGTGTGGATATCGCTGACCAATTCGCGCATGCTGCCGAACAACAATTTCATCGGCCTGCGCCAATACGAATCGCTGTTCGGCAACGACCGCTGGATCACCTCGGTCCACAACATCGTCATCTATGGCGTGCTGTTCGTCTCGCTGGCGCTGGCGATCGGCTTTCTCCTGGCGGTCGCGATCGACCAGCGGGTGCGGGCGGAGGACACCATCCGCTCGATCTATCTCTATCCCTATTCGATGTCCTTCGTGGTCACCGGGCTGGTCTGGCAATGGCTATTGAACCCGTCGCTCGGCATCCAGCACGTGCTGCGCAGCTGGGGTTTTGCAGGTGCCACCTTCGACTGGATCGTGCGGCCGGAGCGGGTGATCTATTGCCTGGTCATCGCCGGCGTCTGGCAGGCTTCCGGACTCGTGATGGCGGTCATGCTCGCGGGCCTGCGTGGCATCGACGAGGAAATCTGGAAGGCGGCCCGGATCGACGGCCTGCCGAAATGGCGGGTCTACCTGTCGATCGTGATTCCGATGATGGGCGCGAGCTTTGCGACCGCGGCGGTGTTGTTGTCGACCGCCGTGGTGCGCCTCTACGACCTCTCTGTCGCCATGACCAATGGCGGACCGGGCATTGCCTCGGAGGTGCCCGCCAAATTCGTCATGGATCATCTGTTCGAACGGGCCAATATCGGCCTTGCGACCGCGGCCGCCACCACCATGCTCGTCACCGTGATCGCGGTGGTCGCGCCTTATCTTTATTGGCGCGCGCGCAAGGGAGACATCCGATGACCGTGCTCGCCGAGCCCCTGCCTGCCGCGCGGCGGCGGCGGGCGCGCATGACGCCGGCGCGCTGGGGACTCTATGCCTTTATCCTCATATCAGCGCTGTATTTCCTGCTGCCGCTCTATGTGATGGTCGTGACCTCGCTGAAGCCGATGGCGGAGATCAGGCAGGGCAATATTCTGGCGCTGCCGGTGTCCCCCAGCATCGACGCCTGGATCAAAGCCTGGACCTCGGCCTGCACCGGGCTCACCTGCCAGGGCATCAAGGTCGGCTTCTTCAATTCGCTGCGCATCCTGGTGCCGTCCGTCGTCATCTCCATCCTGGTCGGATCGCTCACCGGATATGCGCTGTCGCTGTGGCGCGTGCGCGGCGGCAACATCCTGTTCGGAGCGATGATGGTGGTCGCCTTTATCCCCTATCAATTGTTCATCTACCCGCTGGTGCGCGTGTTCTCCTTCACCGGGCTCGGCCAGTCGCTCGCCACGATCGTGATCATCCACACCATCTTCGGCCTTCCGACGATGACGCTGCTGTTCCGCAATTATTTCGCAGCGCTGCCGGTCGAATTGTTCAAGGCGGCCCGCGTCGACGGCGCCGGCTTCTACCAGATCTATGCGCGCATCATGATGCCGATGGCGACCCCCATGATCGTCGTCGCGGTGATCCTGCAGACCACCGGCATCTGGAACGATTTCATCCTGGGCCTCGTCTTCGCCGGCCGCGACAACTTGCCGATGACGGTGCAGCTCAACAACATCGTCAATTCGACTCAGGGTGAGCGCGCATACAACGTCGACATGGCGGCGACGCTTCTGACCGCGCTGCTGCCCCTCCTCGTCTATTTCGGCTCCGGCCGCTGGTTCGTGCGCGGCATCGCTGCCGGCGCGGTGAAAGGCTGACATATCATGCAGCGGGCGAGCGTCGATATCAGGAGCCTCAGAATCGGCTTCGGCGGATTGAAGGTGCTGGACAATCTCAATCTGCATGTCGCGGCCAGCGAATTCCTCGTGCTGCTCGGTCCCTCCGGCTGCGGCAAGTCGACTCTTCTGAACGCCATCGCCGGCCTGATCGACGTCAAGAGTGGCGAGATCCATATCGGCGGCCGCGATGTCACCTGGGCCGAACCAAAGGATCGCGGCATCGCGATGGTGTTCCAGAGCTACGCGCTGTATCCGCGCATGACCGTGCGCAAGAACATGTCGTTCGGGCTGCAGGTCGCCGGCACGCCGCAGGCCGAGATCGGCCGCCGTCTCGCAGAGGCCGCGCAGATGCTGCGCCTCACCGAGCTGCTCGACCGCCGTCCTTTCGAATTGTCCGGCGGGCAACGCCAGCGCGTCGCCATCGGCCGGGCGCTGGTGCGGCATGCCGGTGTCTATTTGTTCGACGAGCCGCTCTCCAATCTGGACGCGCAGCTGCGCGCCGAGCTCCGGGTCGAGATCAAGCGCCTGCACGCGCGGCTCGGCGCCACCATGATCTACGTGACCCATGATCAGATCGAGGCGCTGACGCTGGCGGACCGCATCGCGGTCATGCAAGGCGGCGTGATCCAGCAGCTTGATACGCCGAAGACGATCTATCGCGCGCCGGTGAACCGCTTCGTCGCCTCGTTCGTCGGTTCCCCCGCGATGAACTTTATCCCCGGCCGGATCGCGCGCGATGGTGAGGCGGCCTTTGTCGCCGGCACGAGCCGGTTCGGCCTGAATGGCTACGTATTCAGCAGTCCGCCGACTGACGCGCCGGCCGTGCTCGGCATCCGCCCCGAGCATGTCGAGGTCACGGCCTCCGACCACCCGCGCGCCGCGCCTGCTCGCGTCGAGATGGTGGAGCCGATGGGCGCCGATAGCTTGATCTGGTGCCGCCTCGACGACGGCACCGCCTTCTCGCTCCGCCATGATGCCGACGCGCCGCTCCGCGCAGGCGACACGCTCACCGTGCGGTTTCCTCCCGAAACTCTCTCGCTGTTCGACGACAACAGCGGACAGCGTCTCTGACCCCCTTCACCTTCGAAAGCCCCGCTATGATCAAGCCGATCGACCGCCTGTCCATCCAGCTCTATTCCGCCCGCTCCATCACGCCGCTCGAGGCGCAGTTCGCGCTCGTAGCAGGGCTCGGCTACAGGATGGTCGAGCCGTGGGGCGGACTGTTCAATGATCCCGACGCGCTGCGGCGGCTTCTCGATCTCCACGGCATGACAGCGCCGAGCGCGCATGTCGGGCTCGACCGGCTGCGCGCGGATGCCGTCGGCACCGCAAGACTTTGCAAGGGCCTCGGCATCGAAATCGTTCTCGCGCCGGCTCCGCCGCCGGGCGAACGTGAGGGCGGCGAACAAGAATGGCGCGGCATCGGACGTGAACTGAACGAGATCGGCAAGGCCGTCACGGGCGAGGGGCTTCGTTTCGGCTGGCACAACCATCATTGGGAATATGGCCGCGCCGGCAGCGGCAAGACCTATCTCGAATGTCTGTTCGAGGAGGCCCCCGATCTCGTCTGGGAAGCCGATCTCGCATGGATTGTGCGCGGCGGCGGCGATCCCGTCGCCGAGATCAAGAAACATGCCCAGCGTCTGGTCGCCTGCCACATCAAGGATCTCGCACCGTCCGGACAATGCGCGGACGAGGACGGTTGGGCCGATCCCGGCCACGGCATCATGGACTGGCCGGCCCTGCGCGCGGCGATGACGGAGGCCGGCGTCTCCCTGTTCGTCGCCGAACACGACAAGCCGAACGACGTCGCCCGCTACGCGCGCCGGGCGCGCGAGACCGTATCGTCGTGGACGTGAGGGGGAGCAGGTCATGAGCAAGCTCGGAGTCGGCATCGTCGGATGCGGCAACATCTCGACGATCTACATGCAGAACATGCCGAACTTTCGCGATCTCAACCTGGTCGCGTGCGCCGATCTGCGGCCGGAGGCTGCGCAAGCCCAAGCGGAGAAGTTCGGGATCGAGGCCTTGTCGATCGATGCGCTACTGGCGCGCTCTGACATCCAGATCATCGTCAATCTCACCACGCCCGAGTCACATTTCGCCATAAGCCACGCGGCCTTGGCCGCAAACAAGCACGTGTTCGGGGAGAAGCCGATCACGATCGAGGCCAACGACGCCGCGACCCTGGTTGCGGAGGCCGCGCATCGGGGCCTGAAGATCGGCTGCGCGCCGGACACTTTCCTCGGCGGCGGCGGACGGACCGCGCGCGAACTCGTGGATGCAGGCCGGATCGGCAAGGTGCTCTCAGGGACCTGTTTTCTGATGTCGCATGGCATGGAGCACTGGCACCCCGATCCAACCTTCTTCTTCAAACGGGGCGGTGGGCCGATCCTTGACATGGGTCCGTATTACCTTGCCGCCCTCATCAACCTGTTGGGTCCCGTTGCCCAGGTGCAGGGGCGTGCGAGCGCCGGCTTTGCCACGCGGCTCGTTACCTCGAAGGGGCCGATGAACGGCAAGACCATCGCGGTGGAAACGCCGACGACGGTGATGTCGTTGCTGCACTTCGAGTCAGGCGCCGACATCATGTTTGCGATGAGCTGGGACGTCTGGAAGCACGGACACCCGCCGATCGAGCTTTACGGGACGGAAGGCTCGCTGCGCGTGCCGGATCCCAATTTCTTCGGCGGCGCGGTGCAGTACACTGAGAAAGGTGGTGACTGGATCTCGATCGCAGCCGACGACCGGCCGTTCGGCAGCCCGAACTGGCGCTCGCCGAATTGGGCCGATCACATGCCGAACCAGGCCAATTATCGCTGCCTCGGCGTCGCCGAGCTCGCAAGTGCGGTGCTGCGCGGCACGCCACACCGCTCCTCCGGGGCGCTGGCGAGCCACGCTCTGGAGGTGAAGCACGCGATCCTCAAGGCCGGCCTGGAGGGCGGAGCGATCGCGGTGCGCTCGCGCGTCGAGCGACCGGCGCCGCTGTCGGACGTCGATGCAATGGCGCTGTGGGCCGAGGAGGCGTTCTGAAGAGATGCCAGCTCCGCCGCTGAAACCAGCAAGTGTTGGAACCAGCAAGGAGGCGGGTTTTTGTAATGTCGAGCTCGGCGGGCGCATGCTGCTGAGGTCCAGGGAAGAAGGAGCATTCGATGAAGATGATCAAGGGGCCGGCGATATTCCTCGCTCAGTTCGCCGGCGACGCAGCGCCCTTCAACTCCTTCGACTCGATCTGCGGATGGGCCGCCTCGCTCGGTTACGAAGGGGTTCAGATTCCGAGCTGGGACGGACGGCTGTTCGACCTCAATAAGGCCTCGGAGTCGCAAGACTACGTCGACGAGGTGAAGGGGACCGCGGCCCGCCACGGGCTTGCGATTACCGAGCTCTCGACCCATCTCCAGGGCCAACTGGTTGCTGTTCATCCAGCTTATGACGCGGCGTTCGACGGCTTTGCCGCACCGCAGGTCCGTGGCAATCCGAAGGCCCGCACCGAATGGGCCGTCGACCAGGTCAAGCGCGCGATCCTCGCCTCCAGGCGCCTTGGGCTCACGGTCCACGCCACCTTCTCCGGCGCGCTTGCCTGGCCGTACATCTATCCATGGCCGCAACGTCCGGCGGGCCTCGTCGAGGCCGCGTTCGACGAGCTCGCGAAGCGTTGGCGGCCGATCCTCGACTATGCCGACGAGCACGGTGTTGATCTCGCTTACGAGATCCACCCGGGCGAGGATCTGCACGACGGCGTTTCGTACGAGATGTTCCTCGATCGGGTGAACAACCACAAGCGCGCCAATCTGCTCTACGATCCCTCACACTTCGTGCTGCAGCAGCTCGACTATCTCGACTACATCGACATTTACAACCAGCGCATCAAGGCCTTCCACGTCAAGGACGCCGAGTTCAACCCGACCGGCCGCCAGGGCGTCTACGGCGGCTTTCAGAGCTGGGCCGACCGTGCCGGCCGCTTCCGCTCGCTCGGCGACGGCCAGGTCGATTTCGGCGCGATCTTCTCGAAGCTCACGCAGTACGATTACGACAGCTGGGCGGTGCTCGAATGGGAGTGTGCGCTGAAGCATCCTGAGCAAGGCGCGCGAGAGGGGGCCGAGTTCATCAAGAGCCATATCATTCGGGTGACAGAGAAGGCCTTCGATGATTTCGCGGGCTCCGGCACCGACGATGCGGCGAACCGCAAGATGCTCGGTCTATCCTGAGCGGGAGACGCAAATGGCGATCAATGCAAGCAACGAATCCGGCAGCCATGGCCGTGTCAGGTTGGGAATGGTCGGCGGCGGCCAGGGAGCCTTTATCGGCGCCGTCCACCGCATTGCCGCCCGCATCGACGACCAGTTCGAGCTGGTCGCCGGCGCACTCGCGTCCGATCCGGTGCGAGCCAAGGCGTCGGCGAAGGAGCTCGGTATCGCCGACGACCGTGCCTATGGCTCGTTCGAAGAGATGGCGAAGGCCGAAGCCGCGCGAACGGACGGCATCGAGGCCGTGTCGATCGTGACGCCCAACCACATGCACGCTCCGGTCGCGAAGGTCTTCCTGCAAGCCGGCGTCCATGTGATCTGCGACAAGCCGCTGACGACGACCGTCGCCGAGGCCGAGGAACTGGTGGTGCTCGCGAACAAGAGCGGCAGGGTGTTCGCGGTGACGCACAACTACACGGGCTATCCCATGGTTCGGCAGGCCCGCGCCATGGTCGCGAACGGCGATCTCGGCGAGATCCGGCTTGTCCATGCGGAATATCTCCAGGACTGGCTGACCGAGCGAGTAGAGGCGACCAGCCACAAGCAGGCCGCGTGGCGCACGGACCCGGCGCGCTCCGGCGCCGGCGGGTGCATCGGCGACATCGGCACCCACGCCTACAATCTCGCCTGCTTCGTCACAGGGCTCAAGCTCGACGCATTGCTCGCCCAACTGTCGACATTTGTCGAGGGGCGGCGTCTCGATGACGACGTCCAGATCCTCCTCAAGTGGAAAGGCGGCGCCAAGGGCACGCTGTGGGCGAGCCAGGTCGCCGTCGGCAACGAGAACGGCCTGACGCTCCGTGTCTACGGCAGCAAAGGCGGCCTCGAATGGGCGCAGGAAAATCCAAATCAGCTCTGGTTCACGCCTTATGGCCGGCCCAAGCAGCTCCTGACCCGCGGCGGGGCCGGTGCCCTGGGCGAGGCGGGTCGGGTCACCCGCATCCCCGCGGGCCACCCGGAGGGTTACCTTGAAGGCTTCGCAACCATTTACGCCGAGGCCGCGCGCGCCATTCGCGCGGCACGGGCCGGGGAAAAGCCCCATCCCGAGGTGATCTTCCCGACGGTTGAGGATGGCCTGGCGGGCGTGAAGTTCATCGATGCTGCTGTGAGGTCCTCGGCATCCGACGGCGCCTGGATTCGAATGACGTAGTCACGCGCGTGCTGCGCAGCTGAAGGAGTGCGACGCGTTGAACGCTCAGGCCACGCCGACCGCCGCAAGTCCGGTGACCCGGATGGAGAAGGCGAGCGACGATCAATACCGCAAGTGATGTCGTCAGCACGCTCATATGGCGCGCAGGGATAGCGGGCGCTGATGTTTTAAGCGCCCGAGACCAGGAGCATCGCTGACTGGATCAAAGCGATTGGGTGAATGGATGCGCTGATCGCCCCTCCAGCACGACAATCAGCAGCGGCGGTTGCCGTTCTCAAACCGATCCCCTGACCGATGTTCGCGAACCCGGTCGCGCTGATATCATCGCCCGTGGTTGCAGATGAAATTGCGCGACACATCAGAGGGCATTTGCCGCCTTATTCGCTGCCGCGTGAGATCGAATTCCACGAGGCTGTTTGGCGCTCGAAAGAAGTTGTGAGTGTCATTCGGCCTGACCACTAACCCGGACATCGGTATTCCAAATGTACAAGCCGATTGACACCCACGATCTCAGATCATGCTCGACATACCGAATGCGCCGAGCATGTCGTTTTGAATAGAAGTAACGGCCTCGTTTAGTCGTTCCACTCCGAGATCCATGCCCTCGGGCATGACGACTGTCCGCAACGGGCGCCGTTCCGTTGCTTCGACCAGCCGCGCGATGGCATCGGCAACCAACTGGGGTCGTGGCGGATTGGACGGATCGTGTGCCTGGCTGGCGCTGTCCTTGATCTGGCCCGGGATCGCCGCGACCGCACCGTATGATGCCAGGACGGCTTCGTCTGACGGCTCTGGACTGGTTGGGAGCAGGTTGCTGGGGAATGCCCCTGGTTCGACGATCACCGAGTCGACGCCGAAGCTTGAAAGTTCATAGCGATAGGACTCGGCGAGCGCCTCGAGCGCAAATTTGCTCGCGGAATAAACACCGAAGAAGGGAAAGATCAGTCGGCCCATCAACGACGTGACATGGACGAGAAGTCCGCTGCCCGCGGCGCGCATATGCGGCAGAACGGCACGGTCCGCTCGCACGGCACCGAAGAAATTCACCGCAAATTGCCGTTCGACATCCGCAACCGTGTAGGCTTCCGTGACCCCGACGAACATGGTTCCTGCGTTGTTGATCAACGCATCGATTCTTCCATGTTGCTTGATGACATGGTTGACCGCCGAATTGACCGACGCCTCGTCGGTGACGTCCATTTCAAGGACCTGCAGCACGCGCCCTTCTGCTTTTGCCGCTTCGATGAGCTCGCTTCGGACTTGTGCATTTCGCCCTTCGACACCGCGCATGGTCGCGATCACCGTGTGGCCCCGCCTCGCCAGCTCCAATGCCGTAAGTCTTCCGAAACCACTGCTCGTGCCGGTCACGACAACGACTTTTCCGTTCATCCTATGTCCTTTCGCTTGTGCCTGAATGGCATCGCGGCATAACTAGACAGACCTGTACGTACATTGCAACAGAAAAATAGACAGGGTAGTCTGTCTATGTACCTGAGGAGTTTGAACCAGACCGAGGATGGGAGCGGAAACGTGCCGGAAATGATCGATTTGGAGCGGCAGCCCCTTAGCGCTCTCGCGCCGCGAGAACGGATTCTGAAGACAGCATCGGACCTGTTTTACCGGTTCAGCATCCACGCTGTCGGGGTCGACCGCATCATCGCCGAAAGCGGCGTCGCCAAGATGACGTTTTACAAGCACTTTCCGTCGAAGGCGAACATGGTCGCTACCTACCTGCGTCACCAGGATGCGGCCTGGTTTCAGATGCTCGCGGCCTCGACCGAAAAACCCGGACTATCGCCGCTGGAGCGCGTCCTCGCCATTTTTGACGCGCTGGGCGAGTCCTTTCGATCGCCTTCGTTCCGCGGCTGTCCGTTCGTGAGGGGACTGGCCGAGTTCGGACCGGATGTTGATTCTCCGGAGGTACAGGCAACCATCGCCGCTCATTTCAAAGGCTTGCAGGAATTTGTAACGTCGCTCGTCGACCCTCTGGCATTGAGCAGGCCTGAAAAAGCCGTGATCCAAATCCTGTCACTCATCCAGGGTTCGATCGTGATCGCACAATCGACGCACGATCCAGCTATAGCGGAGGCGAGCCGCGATGCAGCCAGACTGTTGCTCGATGGAGCATCGATCTTATCATCTGAGCCTGAAATTCGTGAGGCTGTCACCAGACGGGGCCGCCGTCTGAAGCCTTGATCGGATGCAATACGCGCGAGCCGCGCTCAGGGCGATCGCCTGCGACTAAATCGATCGCGCTTGTCGCTCAAATCGCACGCTCAAATCCACGAACGTCACCGTTCGTCCTTCGATGGTCAACGGCGCCGCCTGAATAGCGACTCGTTATCCAAGCGCAGCCGTTCAATTCGAGATCGCTCCGGGGTCCGCTATGCGGACATGCGGATGTTTGTGAGTCCGCCAAGGCTCGCAGGCGTGATATTGTCGCGATGCCACGTCACCCGAGACACCCGCAATGCTCCCCATTCCCGCCGACATTTTCACCGAGCCTGAGGACGTCTCGGCCGACGGGCTTGCCAATCTCGGCCCGCTTCGCCGCCTCCGTTAGGGCAAAGCGCGGCGATACGGTCTACGGCATCTGCTCGACCGATTTTCTGGAACAAGCCTTCCGCACCGATCGTTACCGCTGCGACATCACATTCAACGATGATGGCAGCTGGAGCTACCTGATCGAGACCAAGCTTTTTGTGAGAGGCGCCCCGTTCAACCATCGCGACAGCAACACGCTCACCCTGGTCGCCCCGCCAAGGCTCAATCCGCTCGCGGTCATCGTGAACGATCGCGCCAGGCGCGAGGGGCCGGCGGCCTGAGAGCTCGCCGCGGAGAATTCGCATGAAGCCCTACGTCATCTGCCTGATGCATTCGAGCCTGGACGGCCGCACCCATCCCAGCCGCTGGCGTCCGAAAGGCGCGGGCGTCGACTGGTTCGAGAAGATTCATGACGAGCTCGCGGGCGATGCCTGGGTGATCGGCCGCGTCACCGGTTCGGAGTTTGCCAAGGGCAAGCCGTATCCTGCGAGCTCGGGCGAGCGGCTTCCCCCCGAAAACTGGTTCGCGCGGCGCGACGCCAAAACCTATGGCGTCGTGCTCGACGCGCGCGGCAAGATCGGCTGGGGCCGCTCCGACATCGGCGGCGATCCGATCGTCGTGGTGCTGACTGAAAGTGTGCCTGATTCGCATCTGGCCGGGCTGCGCGGCGAGGGCGTGTCCTACATCTTTGCCGGCGAGTCCGAGATCGATCTGACGCTGACGCTCGACATCCTCAATCACGAGCTTGGCGTGAAGCGCCTGCTGGTGGAGGGCGGCGGCGTCGCCAACGGCGCGTTCCTGCGTGCCGGTCTCATCGACGAATTCAACCTGATCCTCAGTCCCGCGGTGGATGGTGCCAGGGGTGCGCCCTTCGTGTTCGACTCGACCGAGGCCGACAGCGACCAACGCGCGCCGCTCACCGCGATGACGCTGGAGAGCACGCGGCAGCTCGGCGGGGGTGTGTTATTGCTGCGCTACCTGATCCAGAACGACGCTGCGGCCAGGTAAAGCAGCGGCATGTCGGGCACATCGGAGCACATTGTTATTGTCGGCGCGGGTGCCGCCGGCCTCATCGCCGCCCGCGCGCTCGCGCGCGCCGCGAGGAGGGTGACGATCCTGGAGGCGCGTGACCGCTGCGGCGGGCGCATCCAGCCGTTGCCCGTCTCGCAGTTCGGCTATGCTGCCGACGGCGGCGCCGAGTTCGTTCACGGCGAGGCGCCGATCACGCGCGGCCTGCTGCGCGAAGCGGGGCTGTCGTTGCAGGCGATCGAAGGAGCGCAATGGAGCTTTGACGGCACAAAGCTCTTGCGCGAGCAGCGCGATGATCCGCACGAGGCCGAGCTCCATGCGGCGCTAGGGCACTTGAAGGACGACCTCACCGTCGCCGAGTTCCTGCGCCGGCATTTTGCCGGTGACGCGTACGCGCGGATGCGGCGTTCCATCGAGCGGATGGTCGAGGGCTACGACGCCGCCGATCCCGAGCGCGCCTCGACGCTGGCACTGCGCGAGGAATGGATGGATGGTGGACACCACACGCAGGGGCGCATTGTCGGCGGTTACGGTGCGCTGATCGCCTTCCTTGCGGCGGAGTGCCGCAAGTATAGTGTCGAGATTCGGCTCAATTGCGTGGTGACTGAGATCGAGCAGGACGGCGGTGCGGCCAAGGTTCGCTGCGCCGATGGCGAGATGCTCCCATGCGACAACGTGATCCTCACCGTGCCACTGCCGCTGTTGCGGGAGATCGCGCTGCCGCAGCCTGCGCGGGAGAAGGCCGCCCGCGCCGCCGATATCGGCTTCGGCAATGTCATCAAGATGCTGCTGCGCTTTAACGCGCCATGGTGGCGTGACCGCACCAAAGATCTCACCTTCCTGCTGTCGGACAAGGCGATCCCGGTTTGGTGGACGCAGCGGCCGTCCGAGCATCACGTGCTCACCGGCTGGTTCGGCGGCCCGCGGACGGCGGAGCTTGCTGGCCTCGATCCGCCCGCGCTGATCGAGGCTGGGATCGGTTCGCTCGCGGCCATCTTCGGCTTGCCCCGCAACGATCTCGCACGCGATGTCGTGGCGGCCGTGGCGACGAACTGGGCGCACGATCCCTTCGCGCGCGGCGCCTATTCCTGGGCTACGCCGCAGTCGCGCGCCGCGCAATCGGTTTTGGCGCGTGCCGATGGCCCGGTGCTGTTCTCCGGCGAAGCGCTCTATCGCGGCCGCGACATGGGCACGGTCGAGGCTGCCCTGGCAAGCGGCCTGGAGACGGCGGGTTTGCTCTTGCGCGGGTGAAAAAGGCCCGCGCTCGCGGGCCCTTTTGGTTTACCGGCGCTGCTTCGTTCACCAGCGATGGCCGGCGCCGAAGCCAAACGTCACGCCGGGACGGCCGCCGCCGTAATAGCCGTACGGTCCGCCGCCATAATAGCCGTGATGTCGCGGGTAGTAGCCGTAGCTTCGGTAGTGCGGACGATAGTGTCCATGATGGCGCCAGTGATGCTGGCGATAACCTTGATGGTGCGGCCGGTGCTGCGCCCTGATGTCGGTCGATTGGCTCGCTCGCGCGTTCGGTTTCGCGCTTCCGCTGCCAGCTGCGTGCGCCGCGGATCCGCCGGCCAGCGCCGCAGCGCCGACAGCCATCGCGACAAAGAGATACTTCATGTCATCACTCCAGTTGAGATATCGCGTGACAACAGATGGGCGTCCGTCGCGTTCCGGCGAGAGCGGGCGTCGAAACGACGCAGACGTGACGATAAAATGCGTGGCGGTTTATTGTCGCAGTGCTGCGAGCGAGGCGATCACGTCGTTCGTGGTCACAATGCGGGCGAATTCGCGGTTGAGATTCGACAGCGTCATCGCGTGGATCGCCTCGGCCGAATGCGCGTCGCCGTCAGGCCCGATGCGATCGAACGTCCAGGTCGCGTCGCGCACGAGGCGGGCGTCGAAGCCGAGATTGCCGGCCATCCGCGTCGTCGTCTCCACGCAATGATTGGTGGTGGCGCCGCAGATGACCAGCGTGCCGATGTTGCTTGCGCGCAGGCGGCTTTCGAGGTCGGTGCCGATGAAGGCGCTGTTGACGCGCTTCACGATCACCGGCTCGCTCGCCTGTTCGCGCGCTTCGTCCTTGACGGCGTAGCCGGAGCTTTCGGGACGGAACGACGAAGTCGGCTTGGTGCCCTCATGGCGGATGTGGAAGATCGGCGCGTCACTCGCCCTGAATGCCTTCAACAGCTCGGCGATGTGCGCCACCGCGTCCGGATTGTTGCGCCGTTTTCCCGCCGCCTCCCATTCGTCGAACGCGCGCTGGACGTCGACCACGATGAGAGCGGGGAGGGAGTGGGGCATGGAGGGGGATTCCGGAGATCTGGCGAGGCCAGTATGCGGGGCCCCGGCCGCTGCACGCAATGCCGATTTTCCCTCGTTTCGGGCCGGCGCGCGCCTCACGGATGCGGATCGGGAAAGCCGTGGCGCTCGGACAGCGCGGCGAGGATGCCGTCCTTGTCGGCGATGAAAGCGCGACCATGATAGCTGCCGGTCTGGTGCGGCGATGTCGCTCCATCCGCCAGCACCAGCAGCGGCAGCGACTGGTTCTCCTCGCCGACGAGCGCGACCACGGCCTGTCGCGGCCGCGGCCAGCCGATGCGCGCGACGTCGAGTTGGTCCGCCAGCGCCGGAAACGAGGCGAGCACGCCTTCGATCAGCGCACAATGCCAGCAATAGAAGCGCCGGCGAGGAAACGCCGGATCTTCGAAATCAGGGCGAAGCAGAAACAAGAGGTCACGCGTCATGGGCTCTCCGAAGTTTGCCAGGGGACGCGCTGCTATTTGAACGGATCCTGGATCGATGGCGCCGACTGCCTGATCCGGCGCACGCTCACCGGGGTGCCGTCGGAGACGAACAGCAGCTCGTATCGCCGGCCGTCGCTGTCGGTCGCAGTGCAGGTGACGTTCGAGACCTGCCTGGCGGCGAAATTGCCGGTCTGGCGGCAGACACCGGTGGAGGTCTGCTCCGCCGGGACCGGCAGGCCGTCGACCTTCGGCCGGTCCTTGGAGTTGAGCAGCATGCGGTCGATCGGCAGCTCATAGGAATTGTCGTCGGCCCGCTTGCCGTTCTCACCGGAGAACGAGACGACGTGGTTCTCGTCGCCGGGGTCGTCGACGGCGACCGCGAAATTGACCCGGCCCTTGTCGTCATGGGCGTAGGCCACCGTCTTGCAGGCAAATGGGCGTCCGGCGACCTTCAGCGTCTTGCAGTGGCCGGACATCAGCGCCAGCAGATCGACGAAGGAGTTCTGCTGGGCGGGCGGATTGCTGACCGCAAGCGCGGTGGAAGACTCGGCAAAACAAGGGCTTGCGGAGGAGACGAGGATTGCAGCCAGGACCGGTCGGGGGAGGCGCATCGTCAGGCTCGCATGCCGGGGGAGTATGAAAAATTCATGGAAAAGTTCCATGCAACAACCATCGAATCATGAATTGGTTGCGACCCCGTTCGTCCCGCCAAGCCCGTCTGGAATACCACCGCGCCACCCATCGGCGATTCGCCTCGACCGCCCCGACCGTCCCGCCAGGCACTTGCCGCCAGGCCGGTGTTTTTTTCGTGGCAGAGGCCGCGGCGCGTTAACCCGTCCTCGCCCGCCAGCGCGTATCGCGCAAGGAAGGACGGCGGTGCAGGCGGGCGTCGAGCATGCCGCGGGCGCGCGGCAGTTCGCCGCTGCGCATCAGTGCGACGATGAAAGTGTCCTCGATCAGCTCGCGCTGGGCATGGCTGCCGCCGATGCGCACGACGTCAGTCAAAAGAGGTGCGAGCGAGTGCACGCAAGCGGCATAATCCTCGTCCGCAAACGCCGCGAGCGCGCGACAGATCGCCGGCACCACGGGGCCGGCGGGGAGCTTGCCCTGGGCGAGCCGCTGCTCGATCACGGCAAGCCGCGCCGCGAGAGCTTCGCGATTTTGCGTCGCTGCGGCAAACAAGGCCATGTGGACGTCGGCAAAAGGCAGGCTCGACTTGGGAAACAGTTGGTGCGCGGCGGCGTCACCCTCGATCCAGAGCGTCTTTGGTACGGCGTGGCCGTAAGCCGACAGACGCCAGAGCAGCGAGGCGCCGTCGGTGATGGCGTTGAGGGGAGGCGCCTGCGTTGCTGAGGGCTGGAGCACGTCGGCATAGATCGCAAGCGCCCGTGCCGCATCGCCATGCTCGAGCGCGCCCAGCGCCTGGTGCCAGCGAATATGGCCATGCAGAATGCCGGCGCGGTCGTAACCAGGAATCCATTCGTCAACGAAGCGATCGGCCTCGTCGATCGAACCGTCCTCGAACATCGCGTGCAGCACGGCGTGCGCAGCATGAGCATTCTGGCGTCGCAGGCTGAAGCCGCGCTCGGTGACGGCGCGGCCGCGTGCGACGTTGCCGTTCTCCGTCATCGCCCAGCCGTAGAGCGTGAGGAACCACCAGTCCTCGCCATAATGCTGCGCGGCGCGCTCGCACAAATCCTGCCGCGCCTGATCATGATCGGCCATGCCGGAGAAGGCGAACAGGCCGAACGCGCCGAGCGGCAGCGACAGCACGATCGTATCGCGCGGCCACGCGTCGATATGCTTCAGCGTCGCCGCCAGCGCCTCGGGCAGTCGCCCCTCGATCGCGAGCGCCAGCGTCTCGACATGCGAGCGCTCGCGCGCATCGCCGCGCCTGGCCACGAGCTGCCGCGCCACCGCCGCCTTGGCGCGCGCAAGATCGCCCTGCTGGTAGAACGAATGCAGCCGTGCCCGCGCGATATGGGCCAACGCAAAATCCGGATCGGCCGCGATGGCGCGCTCCAATGCCTCCGCCGGGCCCGTCCAGCCCGCGAGCATGAGGTCGACGCCTTCGCGATAGGCGCTTGCTGCTTCGTCCGAGCTGGTGGACAGCGGCAACCCGCAGCGGTCTTCAGATGCCATTGTCGGCTCCCGCTCTCACGCCGTCCGCGCGCGGCGGCCCTCGATCGGATAGGCCGGATCGTTGTAGCCCGGCGTCGACGGATGGCCGGGCGTCACCAGGCGGTCGATCAGCGCCTCGTCATCGGCGGTGAAGCGATAATCGAGCGCGCGGATGTAATCGTGCCATTGCTCGTCGGTGCGAGGGCCGGCAATGACCGACGAGACGAAGGCCGAATTGAGCACCCAGGATACCGCGAACTGGCCGGCGGTGATGCCTTTGTTCTCGGCGTGGGTCTTGATCTCCTGCGCGAGCTCCAGCGATTCCGGCCGCCATTCGGTCTGCATCATGCGGGTGTCGTTGCGGCCCGCGCGCGTGTCCCTGTCCGGGGCTGCGTCGGGGCGATATTTGCCGGTGAGCACGCCGCGCGCCAGCGGGCTGTAGGCGACGACGCCGAGACCGTAATAGCCGCAGGCCGGAAAATGCTCGACCTCGGGCATCCGGTTCATCGCGTTGTAATAGGGCTGGCTCGCCACGGGCCGGTCGATGCCGAGCCGGTCGCAGATGTTGCAGATCTCGGCGACGCGCCAGGCGCGATAATTCGAGACGCCGAAATAACGGATCTTGCCGGCACGGATCAAATCCCCCATCGCGCGTACGGTTTCCTCCAGCGGCGTCGTATGGTCTTCCTTGTGCAGGTAGTAGATGTCGATGTGATCGGTGCCGAGCCGCTTCAGGCTCTCCTCGACCGCCTGCAACACCCAGCGCCGCGACAGCCCGGCACGATTGGGATCGTTGGCCGTGTTCATGGGATTGGCGAGCTTTGTCGCGAGCACCCAGGCGTGACGGTTGTCGGCGATGGCGCGGCCGACGACCTCCTCGGCGCCGGCCTTCGAATAGGCGTCGGCGGTATCGATGAAGTTGATGCCGGCCTGATGCGCTTTCGCGATGATGCGCTGCGAGGTGGTCTCATCCGTCGGCCCGCCGAACATCATGGTGCCCAAACAAATCGGCGACACCTTCAGGCCGCTACGGCCGAGCTGGCGGTATTGCATGGGCAGCCTCCTCGACGTTTCTGTTGCGGGGAGCATAGCCGCCCAATTGCGTCATTGCGAGGGTAGCGGAGCAATCTGGAAATGCATCCGCGGAGAGATCCTGGATTGCTTCGCTGCGCTCGCAATGACGGTGACACCACTGCCTCCGCAATGTCGTCCCGGCGAAGGCCGGGACCCATAACCATGGGAGAAGTTTGGCGAAGATCAGTCGTTCGGTACTCCGACCCGCCGTCATCGATAGATCACGCGGTATGGGTCCCGGCCTTCGCCGGGACGACACGGGAGTACGGGTTGGCAGCGGTGGCGGTCTTGCCCGCGCGCAGCTACCCCGGCCCCTTCAAAATCTTGAACACGCCGTTGGCCATGACCACGCAGCGATTGTCCACCGTCACTTCGGTGCTCATGAAAATCAGGCTGCGGGTCGCGCGCACCACGCGGGGGCGGGAGATCAGGAGGTCGCCGATCTGGCCGGCCTCGACGAAATGGGTGTCGAGCTGCACCGTGGCCATGAATTCCTTGCCGGAGACGTAGCGGGCAGCCATGCCGCAGGTGCGGTCGGCAAATGTCATCATCACGCCGCCCTGGACCATGCCACGACGGTTGTGGTGCTTGTCCTCGGTCGCAAGCGCGAATTCGTGCTGGCCGTCGATCTTGCGCTCCCAGAGCGGCCCGACCAGGTGCATGAAGCCGGTGGTCTCAAGGATGGTCCAGCCGTCCGATTTGAGCTTTGCGGCGGTCTTGTCGATCATCTCCCGGTCATCCTTGCAAGGCTTGATCTCACCTCGTTTCATCAAGCGCGGTCCTGGTGTAGTCAAGCATCATGAGACCTTTCGACGATGCCACCAGACGGAATATCGCGGAGGCCTGCGCGGCATTCGCGCGGCTGCCTGACGCGGTCGAGCCCTCGGCATTGAAGCATGCCGCGGTGGCCATTGCGCTGACCGCGACAGGAAAGGGCGACGACACCGCGCTCCTGCTCACGTTGCGCGCAGCGAGCCTGCGCGCCCATCGCGGTCAATGGGCCTTGCCGGGCGGTCGCTGCGACGCCGGCGAGACGCCGGTCGAAGCCGCGCTGCGCGAGCTCGACGAGGAGCTCGGGCTCAGGCTTGGAAGCGGCGAGGTGCTCGGCCAACTCGACGACTATCCGACACGCTCGGGCTATCTGATCACGCCGGTCGTGGTCTGGGCCGCCGACAGCGCCGCGATCGCGCCGAACCCGGTTGAAGTCGCCTCGGTGCACCGCATCGCGCTCGCGACCATCGAGCGCGATGACGCCTTCGATTTCGTCGCGATCCCCGAGAGCGCGCGCCGCGTGATCCGCTTCCATCACCAGCGGAGCCTGATCCACGCGCCGACCGCGGCACTGATCTATCAGTTCCGTGAAGTGCTGGCGGGACGGCAGACTCGCGTGCGTGAGCTGGAACAACCGGTGTTCGCCTGGAAGTGACGATGGTAAACGACGCGTTAACGTGACGGTTACCGGATGCCTGCTAAGAGGGCACCATGCATCATCACCCGATTCGAAACGCCCTGACGCTGGTTCCATTCGCGCTCGCATTGCTCGCGCCCGCCGCGCGCGGCGGCGAGTCCGACGCGCTGCCGCCCGCAATCGGCAATGCCAACGCCCAGCTCCTCTCGCAGTTTTTTGCACAAGGTGGCGCCTCGCCGGCCGTGCTCGAGTATCGCCGCAAGCTCGCGGAATATCAGGCCGCGCGCGGCGCCTTCGATGCCGAGGCGGGCGCCTATTGGAGCCAGATCTCGGAGAAGCGGCGCGGCCGCAACGCCAAGCGGCGCAGCGGACAGCAGATCACGCTGGACGATTACGTGCTGGAGCAGGCGCCGCTCTACAACGGGCCGAAGCGGCCGGTGAACCCGGAGCCGGAGGAAACCCCCGAGCGTCCGCAGCGCAAGCCGCTTCCCGTGGTCGCCGATCTGCTGCGCGCGGCGCAGGACCTCTATCAGTTCACGCCGCAACGCCCGGCGACCGAGGCCGAGTTCAAGCGTGTCTATGCCCACTACGCTTTGGCCTCTGGGCTGACGCGCGAACAGGCGGTGCGGGTCTATGCGTTCGAGACCGGCGGCACGGGCAATTACGACGTGCAGGCGGGCATTGAACATGGCGGCAAGCGCGCGATCTCGACCGCGATGGGCTACAACCAGTTGCTGACCACCAACAGTGTCGAGCTGCTGGCCGAACAAGGCCACGAGTTCATCCGCGCGCTCAGCGAGAAGGTGGCGCACACCTCAGGCCCGGCGCGGAAGTCCCTGGAGTACAAGCTCGGCGTTCTCAAGCGCATGGTGGCGCATGCCAAGTCGGTGCCAGACACCTGGTCGGAGCACGAGAAGATCGGCGATACCGCGCAGGGCTGGGCCATGCATGCGATGGTGCTCGACATCGATGTTGGCCCGATGCTCCAGACCCACAAGCTCCTGACCTCGGTGCTGTTCGCGCGCGCCAAGGGCTACACCCGCCCGCTCAGCGCGGCCGAGCTCGAGATGATGAATCTCACCGGCGATGGCACCGGGCTCGACATGGTGACGATGCCGCAGGCGATGCGCGAGCACGTGCCGACCTCGAACTTTTTCCAGCGCGGGGGATACGAACGCAACCCGGTCGCGATCCGCCACAACACGGTCGCGAAGCTGCTCGCGGTCACGGATGCGCGCATGGACTCGAACAGCAGTAATGGTGGGGCGAGGGAGTTGGCGGCGGCGTTTTAGCTGCGCTGTGGTCCCGGACAAGCGAAGCGGAGCGCAGCCGCGTAGGGTGGGCAAAGCGTAGCGTGCCCACCGCTTTCAATTGGAATGTGCTGATAGATGGTGGGCACGGCGCTGATGCGCCTTTGCCCACCCTACGGATATCTCCCCCGTAAGAACGGGACGAGGGAGCGCACCGTCATCGCGGCTTCTACTGATCCGACCCGAACTTGAACTTGCCATCGCCTTCGAGATACGGACCGCTGCGCAGGTACAGCTGGCCGTTATGGCCGATGAAGAACAACGTGCCCTTGGGCACCTTCTTGGCGCCCTTGAGGAGTTCGCCGGCGTTGCTGGTGCCCATCTTGTAGGAAAAGGTCTTGCCGTCCTTGTCGTAGGCGTAGCCCATGTCGGGCTTGAGCTCCCACGGCATCGCCTCGCTTTGTGCCAATGCCGGCCCCGCGAACGCGCCCAGCACCGCGACAAGCAGAACTGTCTTCGTTGAAAATGCCATCATCCATCTCCCCGCTACTGGGGTGCCCTGACTGAACAAATCACGAACAGTATCTCGGCGTCAATCCGCCATCAGCGCCCCAGCGCATCACGTCTTGCCGAGCAGTTTGTGATTTTCCCTTCGCCCCCTCGCGACTATGTTCCGCTTTCAGTCTAGAACGCAACTCGACAAAAATATGGGTGGGGATGATTCGAATGCGCCATGTCGTTAAATTCTGCTGGGCTGCTGCGTTGTCGCTGACGGCGCTGCCGCCGGCCGCCCGGGCCGATGACTACCAGCTCAGCCACAACCAGCGGATTTCGTGCAGCCGCGGTCTGGCGCCCGGCAAGCTCAACACCGCGACCTGCAAGTCCTACACTTATCTGTTCAATACCAAGACCTCGGAATATTTCCGCTGCCAGGTCTCCCTGGCGCTGACCCGCGACAACAAGGAAGTCATCAACGTCCAGACCGACGGTGGCTGCACCAGGAAGCCGCGCATTTTCGAAACCGACGGGCACTATGATTTCGACGCGACCGAGACCGAGCCGCCGAACACCAACTCGTTCTTCGGCCCCGGCGGCTACTCGGTGTGGGCCGCCGACGTCACCGCGCAGAAGGTGCGCGGCTGCATCACCATCTCCTCCGGCCTCGGCTCCGACATCTCCAAATGCCTGGATATGACGTTCCAGTGAGGGTGCGCTGCGGCTGACACGGTCTCGCCGCGGACTGCTTCCGCAGCGACCGTAAGAGCTGGACCCGCGGAAGCTCCCCCTCACCCGGAATTTGCTTTCGCAAATTCCGGCCTCTCCCCGCAGGCGGGGAGAGGCGAAGCTAACTCGCCATCGCATTCAACCGCTGCAGCCTCTGCTGCATGATCTTCTTCAAATCGTAGCCGGGGCGGCGGAAGCTGGCATCGCGGGTGACGAGGAAATCGCGCTGGGCCTTGCGCAGGTCACCCGCCGAGCGCCCGCTTGCCGATTTCAGCATGCGCTCGTAGGTCTCGGCGATCTGGCGGTCGAGCACGCTCAGCTGCGGATCGGCGCAGATCACCTTCTCGACCTCGCGCTTCGCATCGGCACAACCGAACGACGGACCGCTGCCGGAATTCGCCGCCAGCGGGCGCGGCGGCTCGGCGCCGAACTTTGCGATCTCCGCGATCATGGTGCGGCGGCCGCCGGCGGCGTTGTCGTTGCCGGGATCTAGCTTGAGCGCCGTCTCGTAGTCAGCCAGCGCCTTCTTGCGGTCGCCCATCTTCTTGTAGAGCACGGCGCGGTTGTTGTAGGTCTGCGCGAAATTCGGGTCGATCTTGAGCGCCGACTCATAATCGCTCAGCGCCGCGCCAAATTCGCCCTTGAACTGGTAGGAATCGCCGCGGTTGGTGAAGAAATTCGGCCGTGGCGCCAGCCGCAGCGCCTGATCGAAATCGGCGATCGCCTCGTCGTACTTGCCCATCGCGGCCAGCGACAGGCCGCGATTGTCGTAATACTCCGGAACCCTCGGATCGAGCCCGATCGCCTCGCTGTCGTCGGCGACCGACTTGTCGAGCTGGCCGAGCTTCTTGTAGGCCGCGCCGCGATTGGTGTAGCTGCGCGGCCGGTTCGGATCGAGCCGCAGCGCTTCGCTGAGATCGCTGATCGCCTTCTCGTTGTCGCCGCCGAGATAGTAGGTCGCGCCGCGATCGGACCAGGCCTGCGCATCGTCGGGCTTCAGCTTGATCGCCTGGTCGTAATCGGCGAGGGCGCGGTCGAGCCGGCGCTGATTGGTATAGGCCACGCCGCGCAGCTCATAGGCTTCCGCATCCTGCGGATCGAGTTCGATCGTCTTGCTGAGGTCAGCCGCAGCGCGGTTGAGATCGCCGCCGGCCTCGCGCAGCAGACCGCCGCGCAGGCGCCAGGCGCGGGCATTCTTGCCGTCGAGCGCGATGGCGCGGTCGATATCCCGCAGCGCCGCCGTGAGACCGCCCGAGGTCCGCGCATTGGCGTCAGCGCGAACCAGCAGTGCCGCGGCGCGGTCGGAGGCCGGATTGGCGGCCTGATCGATGATCGCGCTGCACGCCGGGATCAATTCGGCAGGCGTGGCCTTGGTGCCGAGCACGCAATCGGCGGCCGCCGAGGCCGGGGCCGCGAGAGCGAGGCTCATCGCCGCGCCGAAAAGCAAGGCGTGTAGCGAAATTTTGAAAATTTGCGCGGAAGAACGCTTGCCGCACATGGCAGAAGGCTCCGTGACATCAGGCTTTCACCATTGTCGCGGCGGACAGGTATAGGGTTCAAATCGGACCTGTAGTCAGGGGAGCACCGGCCCTGCACTCCCTCGCCCCATTCTTACGGGGAGAGACGAAGACGCTAGTACCCGTCCACCCCGTTCAGCTTTTGCAGCCTATCCTGCATCGCCTTCTTCAAGTCATATCCTGGCCGGCCGAACCCGGCATTCCTGCGCGCGATGAATTCATCCTGCTCGCGCTGCAGCGACTTCGCTTCGGCCGCGTTGCGCGCTTCCTGGATCACGCGGGCATTCGCCGCGTAAACCTCGCGGTCGAGATCGGCAAGCTCGCGGTTGGCACAGATTGTCTTCTCCACCGGACGGTGCGCGCTTCCGCAATTGAAGCTCGGCTTGCCCGCGACCGCCATCTGGGCACCGATCCGCTCGATCTCGCGCGCCATCGCTTTGTGATTGGCCTTGGCCTTCTCGTGGTTCGGATCGATCTTCAGCGCCGCGCCAAAGTCCTGCACCGCTTTGGGCTTGTCGCCCTTCTTCAGCCAGAGCTCGCCGCGCGCGTTGAAGACGTCCGCAAGCGTGGGATCGAGCAACAGCGCGCGGCTGTCGTCGGCGATCGCGCGATCGGTCTGATCATGCCGCGCCAACAGCGCGCCCCGCGCGATCAGCGCCTTGATCAGGTCCGGCTTGGCCGTCTTCTCGTTATCGATGACCGCGGCACAGGCCGGCGTAGCCTTGTCCATGTCGTCGTCGGCGGCAGCAGCGAGACACGGCGCGATGTCGGCCTGTGCGACGGCCGCCGGCTCGCCGCCGGTCGCGGCGTGAGCCGCGCCAGGCGGAAGCGCCAAGAGCGCTGGCAAGAGCAGCGCCGCGCCAGACATTTGAATCAGAGAGAAAGAACGCATGGTCGTTGCAGTCGGAAGCTCTTGCTTTGTGGCAGCACTATCCATCTTACGGCCGGATTGATGCTAACCTATGGTGCCGCTCAAATCTGTTTCGGGGCTCTCAATTGTCGACTTTCGAATGGATCATCGCGCTTCTGCTCGGCGCTGTTGCATTATCGGCGCTGGCGCGGCGGATCAAGGTCCCCTACCCGACCTTTCTCGCCATCGGTGGCGCGCTGATCGCTTTCGTTCCGAACAGCCCGTCCTGGACGCTGGAGCCCGATCTTGCGCTGGCGCTCTTTGTCGCACCGGTGCTGCTCGATGCCGCTTACGATACCTCGCTGCGCGACCTGCGCAACAACTGGGTTCCGGTCTCGACGCTGGTCGTGGCCGCCGTCGGCATGACGACGGCCGGTGTCGCGCTGGTCGCGCATTGGCTGATGCCGGACATCCCCTGGGCCGCCGCGGTGGCGCTCGGCGCGATCGTGGCGCCGCCGGATGCGGCGGCCGCGGTCGCGATCCTGAGCCAGGTGAAGCTACCCTACCGCATGGTGAAGGTGCTGGAGGGCGAGAGCCTGCTCAACGATGCCAGCGCGCTGCTGACCTATCGCATCGCGGTCGGCGCGGTTGCCACGGAGCACCTGACCTGGAGCCAGGTCGCGCCGACCATGGTGCTGGCACTTGTCGGTAGCGTCGTTGCCGGCTATCTCGCCGCGCGATTGATGCCACTGATGATCGTGCGGATCACGCAGGCTCCCAGTTCGATCATCGTCCAGTTCGCCACCACCTTCATGGTCTGGATCGGCGCCGAACATCTCGGCCTGTCCGGCATCCTCACCATCGTCGTCTACGCCATCACGATGGCGCGCGCTGCACCCGCCCGCATGCCGGCGCGGTTGCGGGTGCCGTCCTATGCGGTCTGGGAGACGATGGTGTTCGTGCTCAACGTGCTCGCTTTCATGCTGATCGGCATGCAGATGCGACCGATCTGGACGCGGTTAGATGCGGACGTGCGCTGGGAATATTGCGTGGCGGCTGCCTGGATCCTGCTCACGGTGATCCTGGTGCGGCTCGCCTGGGTGACGTTCTATCGTACGATGCTGCGGGCGCTGATGGCGCGCGGGGTCTATCAGCCGAAGGATCCGAAGGCGGTCGCCTCGCGCAAAGGCGGGCTGATCATCTCCTGGTGCGGCATGCGCGGCTTGGTCACGCTCGCCACCGCCTTCGCGCTGCCGGAGAACTTTCCTCATCGCGATTTCATCGTCTTCAGTGCCTTCGCGGTCGTGCTTGGCACGCTGGTCGTGCAGGGACTGACGCTGCGCCCGCTGATCCTGTTCTTCGGCCTGCGGGACGACGATCCGGTCGGCATCGAGGTCGCGCGCGCCCGCGCAATCGCCTATCGCGCCGCGCTCGATGCGATCGAGGATGATCCGTCCGAGGAAGCCGAAATCCTGCGGCTGGAGTATCGCGCCGTCCTGATGCAGGCCGACGACGATCCGCACGGGGGCATCACCAATGGCGAACTGCCCGCCGATCCCCTCCGCCGCCGCGCCATCGAGGCCGCGCGAAAAACGATCTTCGACCTGCGCGCCACCGAGGTGATCGGCGACGACGCGTTTCACAGGATCGAGGAAGAGCTCGATCGGGCGGAATTGAGCGCGGGGGGATGAGCCGATCTCACCTCTCCCCGCAGAGAACGGGGAGAGGTGAGGCACGTCTGATCATTTCCAATCGGACGATTTGCAGGTCGGTGTCATGTTCAGTGCCGGTCATCGTCGTGTGCGACGTTCCGGCCCTTGCAGAAGCTTGGATGGACCGCGCTTGCCTCGAAGTCGAGCGGCCCGTCCACCTCGTCCTTGTACTTCACGAGCACGTCCGGGCAGACGGCCTCGCGCGTCTCGAGATTGCCGCCGCAGCTCCAATTCGCGGCATCATTGACGTCGCCCGTGCCCTTGTATTTTGCGGTCTGCGGATAGGGGCACAGCGGCCGCGATAGCGCCGGCGAGAGGCTCTTGCCAACCACCTGATCCGGCGCAACGCCCTTTTCGACCCAGTTCACCAGCGCCGCGAAGTCCGCGCCGTTCTGCGGCCAGGGTCCCGTGGTGCCGAGGCTGAAAATCGGCGCGCCGCAATGGCCGACACCGGGCGCATGGAACAGGCGATAGAAGCTCTGCACGCCTTCGAAGCCGGTTCGATCGTCCCGCCTTTGATAACGCTCAGCCATCCGCCGATAGTAATTGAGCACGCCGCGCGGGTAGATGAACTGGTCGTTGGCGCCGACAAATGTCAGCAGTTTTCCGCCGCGCGCCCTGAAGTCGTCGAGCGGGCCGAACGTGTCTGTCACGTCGGCGATGTTGCGAGACCCGGCTTCAGCCACTTGCGGGTAGGAGAGACCCTTGCCGCCGAGGCTGACGCTGCTCCATTTCGTCGATGGCGGCGCATAGCTCGGATCGATCAGGTTCCATTCGAACTGGGTGACGCCGAGCGGGAACGGGGTGGGCCCATCGAGAACGGAAAAGTCGCTGCCGCGGTCCAGCCCGAACCAGATGCGATCGCCATGCTTGTTGCGAGGTCCGTCCCAGATCCTGTCGACGGCCGTCGCCTCGTCCGTCGTCAGACAGTTCGGGGCCGCCGGCGCCCCCGGTCGTCCGCACACATTGGCCGTCGCACTGAAGCGGCAAACGCGAGGGTCATCGATGATACCGTCGATCGCGCCGTCTGCGGCATCGCAGGCGGCGATTGCCGATTTCTGCACCGCCACCAGTTTGGCCGGGGAAATTGCGCCGCTGGGCGATTCGCCCGCCTGTTCGAACATGGCAAGCTGCCCCCACATCTGCGCGGTCTGGAAGCGCGTCCAGTACATCGCCGGCGCGCTTGCAAGAACGCCGTCGAGTTGGGAGCCGAGTTCCTGAGCCAGCAGGTAACCCTGGCGTCCCCCGGTCGAGCATCCGTTCCAGTAACTATAGCTGGGTGGCCTGCTATAGTAGGATGTCGCGATGCGCTTGGACCACTGGATCTGCTGCTTGATCCCGACGCGGAAGAAGTCCTGGATGAATTCGAGATTATAAGTGCGATTGGCATTCACACCCGGCGTACAGTCGCCACCGCTGTGACCGCCGTCGGTACCAGATCCGACGTAGCCGGCGTTCACGGCAGCATCAACATTGAGATTTCCGGCACAGCCGCCACCGCCGAGGCCTTCTGTTCGACCGTTCCAGGCACCTGCGATGCCGCCGGATCCTCCGTCCGTCGAGTTGAGCGGCAGCCCGATCGCGATCGTGATGTTCTGGTTCGTGTTGGTGCCGTAGACCAGCGTGACGTTGCAGTACTGGATGTTGGCGGGAGCAGCTGTGTTCTTGATGCTTGCGGTCACCGTCTTGATGACTGGATTGCTCTTTAATTCAAACTGCGGATCGGTCGCCAGGCTCGCGCACGCCGGCGCTCCGCTGGCTGCAGCAACGCCGGATAGCGCGATAGCTCCAGCAGCGAGCGCGATGATTGATACGCAAAAGCGTGATATGATTCCGAGACGCTTCATGATGACCTCCCCGACTTGCCGTATTTTGCCAAGTCGTAGCATCACGATGTGGAAGCGCCCTAGAACGGGAGCGTCGTCGAATGGAAGAAAACCTTCTAACGGCGGGAATTTCCTACCGAGCGCGCCGTGCAGTCTACTTGCGCGCTCCTCTTGAGGTCCCTGCGCGCGCCGACCTGGCCGTTTCGGACGGCGCTTCGCCAAACGTCACGCGATATCGCGCTGCAAAATGTCCCATATGCGCAAACCCCCATTTCAGCGCCACGTCGCGGATCGTCAGCGTGTTCAATGGGGACGACAATTCCGCCTGTACGGCCTCTAGACGGATCTCGCGCAAATAGGCGAGCGGCGTGACGCTCCGGAAGCGGCGAAATCCATATTGCAGAGATCGCACACAGATTCCCGCAGCCTGCGCCACTTCGCTCAAAGTCAACGGTTGGTGCATATTGGCGCGCATAAAATCGATTGCTTCCGTGACCTGACGCGACGTGGCATCCGCTCGTCGACGATGCAAGCGATCGGTCGAGCCATGGGGGAAGCTCAGAAGGACCAATCGCAGAATGGCCTCCCCGAGCAGCGCCATTGACTTCTCGGACCGAAGCGACGTGTCACGCATGCCGACCCCGATGGCTTCGCCCAGGGTCCTGAGCACGCGTCCTGCCGGAGAGGCGAGATCGAGTTGCGGGCCGAGCTCGATGTTGCGCATTGCAGCGCCCTCGCAAATGGCGGAAAGGGTCTTTTGCACGGTCGGCACGTCGAATTCGAGCGTGACGTGCCCGTGCGTGCCGCGACCAGAATACGAGATCGAGCCGACATCGGGCACGCTAAGCGCAAGCGCGTAGTTCCGGTCGATTGCCACGGTCCGGTTTCGAACCCTGGCACTCACGAGCCCAGTGCTGGGCAGCACGAGGCCGAGCCTTTGCTTCTGCTGCGGGAACCGGCAAGTCCAGTCGATCTCGGACTCGACCTCCCACCAGGAAAAGCCGCTCACTGAGGCAAACCTGCCTTGCCACCGAAATGCGCTCTGGCCGCTGTTGAGCTCTATCCTCGCATGAGGCGCGAGCAGGTTGAACGTGCTCAGAAATGTCTCGAAGCTTTCGTCGCGGCTGCTGAGATCGCGGTACATCAGGTCGCCCGGCCCATCGTGACACTTTTGCCAACCGCACTTCGCTCAAATTCAATCCCAAACACGCAATATTGTCCAGTACGCGCAGTCCTTGATCGATCGGCATTTTGTTCCGCATCTCGCCGCCATAGTATCGACTTCCGGCGCCTCGCCGAGGACACGAGAACCGTTCGATGGACCTGCCGCTCTTCCATCTCTACGGCGACCCGCCCGATCCTCGTGCGTTCAATTTCGTTCACGCCGAGACGATCCCGTCACGCAGCTCGCGTCACGATTGGAGGATTTGCACCCATCGCCACGCCAACCTGTCGCAGATTCTGGTGATCGAGCGTGGCGGCGGTGAAGTGCAGTACGAAGCATCGACGGCGGCCCTTTCTAGCCCAGCCATTATCCTGGTGCCCCCGACGGTAGCCCACGGATTCAGATTTCAGACCTCGACGGATGGGTGGGTCATAAGCTTCACGGAAGACGTGGCGCGGACGTTCGGCGATCCTTCGGGAGAGACTATCGCATGCCTGAAAGGGTCGATGATGAATCCGGTGCTTTCGGTCACGCAGGGCAAGAACATGGCCCGCCTGTTCGAGCTATGCGCGAGCTTGACTGAAGAGCGCCTTCAGTCCCGCGACGGATTCCGCATCGCAATGAATAGCTACGTTGCCCTGATCGCGGTCGAGGTGTGCCGCCTTGTGACGAGCCACGATCTATCGTCAGCCCACACCGGCGATGCAACGGTCGCAAAACTGCTCAAATTGATAGAAGCCCATTTTCGCGGCCAACGATCGCTGGCTTTCTATGCCGCGAAGCTCGCGATGACGTCAGATCACCTCAATAAGCACGTGAAGCGCGTGACCGGAGTAACGGCCGGCCAGTTGATCAGGCAAAGGGTGTTGACGGAAGCGAAGCGACTGCTTGCGTTCTCGAATCAACCGATCAACGAGATCGCATATGATCTCGCCTTTGCCGACCCGTCCCACTTCGCGCGCTCGTTTCGCGAGGACACGGGTGTAACCCCACGAACCTTCCGCGAACGGGCGGGCCGGTTGACTTGAACTCGCAGCTACGCCCCCGCCTTGCAGGTGATGCCGCCGTCGACCACGAGCTCGATCCCCGTGACATATTTCGACTCGTCCGACGCCAGGAACAGCGCCGCATTGGCGACGTCGAAGGCGTCGCCCATGTGACCCATCGGCACCTGGGCGTCGCGGGCGCGCCACATCGCCTCGACGTCGCCCTTGGCATAGCTGGCGGCGAGGCCGGCGGAATGCGCCACCATCGGCGTCTTCATCAGGCCGGGCAGGATGGCATTCACCCGCACATGGTGCCGGGCGAACTCGATCGCAGTGGTGCGCGTCATCTGGTTCATCGCCGCCTTCGACGTGCCGTAAGTGACATAGGAGATGCCCATGTGGCGGATCGAGGCGATGGAGGAGATGTTGATGATCGAGCCGCCGCCCTGCTTCACCATGACGGGAATGACGTGCTTCATGGCGAAATAGGCGCTCTTGAGGTTGACGCTGAAGACGCGGTCCCAGCTTTCTTCCGTCACCTCGACCACGCTGCCCATCTCGGCGATGCCGACATTGTTGTCGAGCACGTCGATGCGACCGTAAGTGCTCAGGCACGCGGCGACCATCGCCTCCACCTGGCTCGCACGCGATACGTCGGCCGTGAACGCCGTCGCCTTGCCGCCTTCGTCCGTGATGAGCTTCGCGGTCTCTTCAGCGGCGGCGCCGTTGCGATCGACGCAAAGCACCTGCGCGCCCTCGCGCGCGAACGTGACCGCGGTCGCCTTGCCGTTGCCCCAGCCCGGCCCGATCGAACCGGCGCCCACCACCATCGCAACCTTGCCCTTGAGCCGATCCATCGCGCGTTCTCCCGTGTTGTTATTCTTGTAGCCCGGATGGAGCGCAGCGTAATCCGGAGGCAGCAGTCCCGGATTGCGCTACGCTCCATCCGGGCTACGGGTCGTTGCAGATTTTCATCGTCGTGACGTTACCACCAATGGGATGACCGACAATCTCCGACAATGTCCGGCACGCGCCATCGTGGCATAGCCGCCATTCACCGGCCGCACCGGAATTGCCGAGCACGACCTCCGGCATCGGCGCGCGCTGCGGGCGCCACTGAAACCAGCCGTCAACGAGCCGCGCTTCCGGTGGCGGCTCCATGCCGGCGCCGGAGCCTTTCACCCGCGCCTGCACCAGTTCAAGCCCGGCCGGCGTCACGCGCCAGTCCTCCTGCCAATCGACTTTCTCGATCGAATGCGTCCAGACCAGCGTGAAGGCGGACAGCGCCAGCGCCTTCACGCCGCCCGCTGTTGCGAAGCAGAGGCTCACGCCGCCTCGAGCGTTGCCGACGGGCGCTGCCGCCACTGCCACAGCACCAGCGCGGCCGAGAGCACGAAACCTGCGGTGTCGCTGAACCTGAAATCGCCGAGCAGGCAGAGCGCCGCACCGAGCGCGATCACGCGCTCGATCAGCGTCAGGCGCGTGAACAGGAAGCCGATCGCGACCATGCCGAACAGCGCGATCGCGACCAGCGCCTTGAAGGTTGCCAGCGCCACCGCGCCGTAGAAGCCGAGCTGCGCCGCCATGGGATCGCCCGCCTGGAGCATCAGGGCCGGCGAATAGACGAAGATGAAGGGAATGACGTAGCCCGCGAGCGCGATGCGCATTGCCTCCCAGCCGATCTTGTCCGGATTCTCCTTGGCGATCGGCGCCGCCGCGAGGGCGGCCAGCGCCACCGGCGGCGAGAGGTCGGCCATGATGCCGTAGTAGAACGCGAACATGTGGCTCGCGATCAGCGGCACGCCAAGCTTTGCCAGCGCGGGCGCGGCAAGTGCGGCGGTGATGATGTAGGTCGGGATTGTCGGGATGCCGGTGCCGAGCAGGATCGACAGCAGCATCGTCATGATCAGCGCCAGGAACAGGCTCTTCTCGCCAAGGCCGATGACCCAGCCTCCAAAGATGGTGCCGACGCCGGTCTGCGACATCATGCCGATGATGACCCCGACGATGGCGCAGGCCATGCCCACGGTGATGGCGGATTTTGCGCTTTCGGCGAGCGAGTCGCGGCAGGCCCGCAGCGCCGCAAAGCCGCCGCGCACGAACGCAGTGATCACGATTAGTGCGACGACGACGCCTGCGACCGGCACGATCTGCAGGCCGTCATGCGACAGCGCGGCAACGACAAGCGCAAGCCCGATCCAGAAGATGGAGCGGACCAGTGTGGACGGAGCGCCGGCCGTGATGCTGGCGCCCAGGATCAGCGCCACGGTCAGCGCGAGGCCCATGCTGCCGGCGTAAAGCGGCGTAAAGCCCTCGAACAGCATGTAGACCAGCGCTGCCAGCGGCAGCACGAGATACCAGCGCGTCACGAGCGCTTTCCACGCGCTCGGGATCTCCGAGCGCTTCATGCCGATGAGGCCGTGCTTGCCGGCTTCCAGATGCACCATCCAGAAGGCGGAGGCGAAATAGAGCATCGCGGGAATCGCGGCCGCTTTGACGATCTCGGAATATTGGACCCCTAGTGTCTCCGCCATGATGAAGGCGACGGCGCCCATCACCGGCGGCATGATCTGCCCGCCCATCGACGCCGTGGCCTCGACGCCGGCAGCAAAGGCGCGGCGATAGCCGAACCTGATCATCAGGGGAATCGTGAACTGGCCGACGGTGACGACGTTGGCGACGCCCGAGCCGGAGATCGTGCCCATCATGCCGGATGCGAACACCGCGACCTTGGCCGGACCGCCGCGGGTGCGGCCGAACAGGCCGAGCGAGACATCGGTGAAAAGCTGGATCATGCCGGCGCGTTCCAGGAACGAGCCGAACAGGATGAACAGGAAGATATAGGTCGCCGAGACGTAGATCGGCACGCCGTAAAAGCCTTCGGTGCCGAACGACAGATGGGTGACGATCTGGTCGAAATCATAGCCGCGATGGTTGAGTGGCGACGGCAGATATTGACCGAAGAACCAGTAGACGAGACACGCCCCGCACATCAGCGGCAGCGCCGCACCCATCAGCCGCCGCGTGCCCTCGAAGATCAGGACCGCGAGCAGCGTGCCGACCGCGAGATCGAGCCTGGTCGGATCGCCGTCGCGCGCGATCAGATCGGCATAGAAGATCCATTGATAGAGCCCGCACAGGAAACCGGCGCCGCCGACCAGCCAGCCAAGCGCGCGGCCGAAATCGCCCTTGGCGGTGAAGTTGCCGATCAGGCCAAAGGTGAGGAGGATGAGGAAGCCGACATGGACGCCGCGCACCACCTGGCTCGGCAAATAGTTGAAGGCGGCGACATAGAGCTGGAAGGCGGCAAAGGCGATGCCGATCCAGTAGGCGAGCGCGCCCCACCAGCCCGGGCCAAAACCTTCCGGGAAACCATGCTCGAAATTGTCGAACTCGACCTTGACGGGCGCTTCCGCGCCCTCTGGCTTTTCCGGCATCTCAAATCGTCCTTGCCCGCTCACGCGAGATAGCATTGGCACAGGGCTCCAAAAACGCCATGCCCGGGCTTATCCCGGGCATTCGCGAAAGTCCCTCGTCGTCATTCCGGGTTCGATGCTGCGCATCGGCCCGGAATGACTGACAGAGGCTTACTTGATCAGCCCTTTTTCCTTGTAATAGCGGATCGCACCGGGGTGCAGCGGAACCGGGCTGCCGGTCGCCGCCGTCTCCAGCTTGATCTCCTTGCCGGCCGCATGTGCGTTGGCAAGCTCGGGCAGCGACTCGTAAATCAGCTTGGTCATCTGGTAGGCGAGATCGTCCGACACCGCGGAGCTGGTCACGAGGTAATTGACCACGGCCGCGGTCGGCACGTCCTTGTCCTGGCCGGTATAGGTGTTGGCGGGAATGATCGCCGCGATGAAGGGCGGGCCGATCTTGTCGACCGTTTCCTTCGGCACCGCGACCACGCTGATCGCGCTCGAGCTCGAGAGATCCTTCAGCGAGGCGACGCCGAGGCCCGCCGATTGCAGCGTCGCGCCGAGCTGACGGTTCTTCATGAGATCGACGGATTCGGCGAACGGCAGGTACTCGACCTTGCCGAGATCCTTGTAGGTCATGCCGGCGGCCGCCAGGATCGCGCGCGAGTTCAGCTCCGTGCCCGATTTCGGCGCGCCGACCGACAGGCTCTTGCCCTTGAGGTCGGCCAGCGTCTTGATGCCGCTCTCGGCGGTGGCGACGATCTGAATGTAGTTCGGATAGATCGCGCCGATGGTGCGCAGCTTGTCCAGCTTGGCCTTGAAGCCGGCTTCCTCGTTGCCCTCCCAGGCCGCTTTCAGCGAGTCCCCCAGCGTGAACGCCAGTTCGCCGCGGCCCTGCTGCAGCAGGATCAGATTCTCGACCGACGCCTTGGTGGCCTGCACCTGCGTCTTCACGTTCGGAATTTTGTCGCCGTAGATCTTCCCGATCGCGACCCCGAGCGGATAGTAGACGCCGGAGGTGCCGCCGGTCAGGATGTTGATGAAGGATTGCGCATGCGCGCAAGGTGCCGAGGCCGCCAGAGCCAAAGCCATGGCCGCGCCGAAAAGCTTCAATTTCATGATTCTTGTACTCCCCAAACCGGCGGGGAAATTGGCCGGATGAGGCGAGCGGGTCAACCCATCCAAAAGGCAAATCGGGGCTGCGCCAAGCAGCCGCTTTCCGCGGCCTCTGGGGAACCCGGAAGATGCGGCGACGTGGCGCAGTCGGTGCCACCGGGCTCGGTGTCACACCTTCTCTCCGGCTCTTTTCAGCTTGAACCGCGCCTCGATCCCGGGACAATAGCTCTCAACCAAGGCCGGCAGTTGATCCGGGTCATGGCGGGCCTGACGTCCTGCCGTCAGATCAGAGCCAGGCAAATAAAGGGAACGGGAGCGCGGCAATGAATGTTCAGGCAAAGAGCAGATATCACGAGGTCCACGCGCGCTCGCTGGCCGATCCCGCGGGTTTCTGGGCCGAGGCGGCGCAGGAGATCGACTGGATCGAGCCGCCGAAAAAGATATTCAATCCCGCGCAGGGCGTCTACGGCCGCTGGTTCAGCGGCGGCGTCGTCAACACCTGCTACAATGCGCTCGACCGCCATGTCGAACGCGGCCGCGCCGACCAGGTCGCGCTGATCCATGATTCGCCGTTGGCCAACTCGGTCACCAAATTCACCTATGCCGAGCTGCTGGCCGAGGTGCAGGCGCTCGCCGCCATCATGCAGGATTTCGGCGTCGCCAAGGGCGACCGCGTCATCCTCTACATGCCGATGGTGCCGGAGGCCGTGGTCGCGATGCTCGCCTGCGCGCGCATCGGCGCGGTGCATTCCGTGGTGTTCGGCGGCTTTGCCGCGAAGGAGCTCGCGACGCGCATCGACGATGCGCAGCCGAAACTCATTCTGTCCGCGAGCTGCGGCATCGAGCCCGGCCGCATCGTGCACTACAAGCCGCTGCTCGACGAGGCGATCAGGCTTGCCGGGAGCAAACCGAAGGCGTGCATCGTGCTGCAACGTCCGCAGCATATCTGCAGCCTCACGCCAAAGCGCGATTACGATTGGGCGAGCCTGCGCCGCAAGGCGATGAATGACGGCAAGAAGGCGGCTTGCGTTCCGGTAGCTGCCACCGATCCGCTCTACATCCTCTACACGTCAGGTACGACCGGCATTCCCAAGGGCGTGGTGCGCGACAATGGCGGCCATCTGGTCGCGGTGAAATGGTCGATGTTCAACCTCTATGGCGTCAAGCCGGGCGAGGTCTGGTGGTGCGGCTCCGACATCGGCTGGGTGGTCGGCCACAGCTACATCGTCTATGGCCCGCTGCTGCACGGCGCGACCACGATCATGTACGAGGGCAAACCGGTCGGCACGCCCGATGCCGGGGCGTTCTGGCGCGTCATCAGCGAGCACAAGGCGGTTGCCTTCTTCACCGCGCCGACGGCGTTCCGCGCCATCCGCAAAGAGGATCCGGAAGGCAAGTTCATCCGGCAATACGATCTCTCCAAATTCCGCACCCTGTTTCTCGCCGGCGAGCGCGCCGATCCGCCGACGGTCGAATGGGCGGAGCAACAGTTGAAGGTGCCGGTGATCGACCATTGGTGGCAGACCGAGACCGGCTGGTGCATCGCCGGCAATCCGGTCGGGTTGGGCATGCTGCCGGTGAAGCACGGTTCGCCGACCGTGCCGATGCCGGGATACCAGGTCGACGTCGTAGATGAAGCGGCAAAGCCGGTCGGTCCCAACACCATGGGCTCGATCGTCATCAAGCTGCCGATGCCGCCGGGCTGCCTGCCGACGCTGTGGAATCAGGATGCGCGCTTCAAGGAAGCCTATCTCACCGAATTTCCCGGCTATTACAAAACCTCCGATGCCGGCTACAAGGACGAGGACGGTTATGTCTTCGTGATGGGCCGCACCGACGACATCATCAACGTCGCGGGCCATCGTCTCTCCACCGGCGGCATGGAGGAGATTTTGGCCTCGCATCCGGACGTCGCCGAATGCGCTGTGCTTGGCGTCAAGGACGCGATCAAGGGCGAGGTGCCCTGCGGCTTCCTGGTGCTCAAGGCCGGCGTCAAGCGCGCGCCCGCCGAGATCGAGAAGGAAATCATCGCGCTGGTGCGCGACAAGCTCGGCCCCGTCGCCGCCTTCAAGCTCGCCATCACCGTCGGTCGCCTGCCCAAGACGCGCTCGGGCAAGATCCTGCGCGGCACCATCAAGAAGATCGCCGACGGCGATGCGTGGGCGATGCCGGCGACCATCGAGGACCCGAAGGTGCTGGACGAGATCGGGGAGGCGCTGAAGGGGAGGGTGTAACGGTTGCGATGGGGCTTGAATAGGCCGCATTTTTCCGCTCAACCCTCATCCTGAGGAGCGCGCTCTTCGCGCGCGTCTCGAAGGATGAAAGGCCCCGCTGTTGCGTCCGGGCCTGCATGGTTCGAGACGCCCGCTGCGCGGGCTCCTCACCATGAGGATGAAGGGCCTGCTATGAGTTCGAAGCCGTTTCTTGCGATTGCGTTTGCGGGCCTCATCCTCTCCGCCTGCTCGGCGCGCTATCAGACGCCGGTCGCGATGGGCGGTGACGACGACGATGCCGTGTGCCAGAGCCGTGGCTATGCGTCCGGCTCGCCGGAATACGTGGCCTGCCGCAAGGATCGCGATGTCCAGCGCAGCGCCGCCACCGCCCGCGCCGACCGCCGCCAGCGCGATCTCGGCGAATACATGCTGAACCATCCGGAGCGGCCGTAAGGCACTGCATCATCCTGCCGCGCTTCTGCATCACACGCGCGAATATCTCCCCGCTGTCGTCCCGGCGAAGGCCGGGACCCATACCGCGGAATCTATCGATCGCGGCGGTAGAAGTACCGAACTGCGGATCTTCGCCAAACTACTCTCTGGGGTTATGGGTCCCGCCCTCGCCGGGACGACACCTGAGAGCGTGGTGATGTCCTTTCTCGCAACCAAAAACAAAAACGCGGCAGGTCTGACCCTGCCGCGATCATAGTGCATTCGAATAGCAACCAAGAGAAGGATTACTCCTCCTCTTGCTCCTGCTTCTTGCCGCCGAGGGTCTTCAGCTTGGCGAACACGGCGTCGACGTTGAGGTCGTCGCCGGACTTCTCCGCCGGCTCGAACTCGTCCTTCTTGGTGGTCTCGGAGGCCGGCAGCAGCGTCGCGCCGCCATAGGCTGCGTCGATCGGCTTTTCCTTGGCCGCGCGCGCCACCTCGAAATCGAGCTCGATCTGCGAGCAGAGGCCGAGCGTCACCGGATCGATCGGCGTCAGCGAGGACGTATTCCAGTGGGTGCGGTCACGGACGCTCGCGATCGTGCTCTTGGTGGTGCCGACCAGGCGCATGATCTGGGCGTCCTTGAGTTCGGGATGGTTGCGCAGCAGCCAGAGGATGGCGCTCGGGCGCTCGTGGCGGCGCGACACCGGGGTGTAGCGCGGGCCCTTGCGCTTGGGTTGGGGCGGCAGCACCACCTTGCTCTCCTGCAGCCGGAGCCGGGCGTCCGGATTCTTCTCCGCCTTCTCGATCTCCTCGCGGGTGAGCTGGCCGTTGGAGATCGGGTCCATGCCCTTGATGCCCTGGGCGGCGTCGCCGTCCGCGATCGCCCGGATCTCGAGAGGATGCATCTTGGTGAAATCGGCGACCTGGTCGAAGGTCAGCGCCGTGTTGTCGAGCAGCCAGACGGCGGTCGCCTTGGGCATCAGAGGTGCGTTGCTCATGGCAAATCTCCTTTGTGCTTCGCCCACCCCCTTGGAGGCGAAGCCGGTGGTCATCAGCGATGACTGGGAATTCGCGCTATATAAGCCCGGAGGGGGTAGCCACGCAATGGTTCTGCTATAGATAGTGCCTTGACAGCGCCCGAAAGGGGGCCCAATTCCCTGTAAGCCCGTACCCAAGCCCTATTTCATTCATCGACCGTTTCCCGCCCGTTTTGCGCAGTGATTCGGTCCCGAGATCGCTCAATGTCAGCCAAACCAGACCTCAAGATCGTGCTTTGTTCTCCTCGCGGCTTCTGTGCCGGGGTGGTCCGGGCGATCGACACCGTGGAACGGGCGCTCGATAAATACGGTGCCCCGGTCTATGTTCGCCATGAGATTGTGCACAACAAATACGTCGTCGACGGGTTGAAAAAGAAGGGTGCCATCTTCGTCGAGGAGCTGGCGGAGATCCCGGCAAACACCACCGCGCCGGTGGTGTTCTCGGCCCATGGCGTGCCGAAGTCGGTTCCGTCGGACGCCCAGTCCCGCAACCTGTTCTCGTTGGACGCGACCTGCCCGCTGGTGACCAAGGTGCACCGCGAGGCCGCGATCCATTTCAAGCGCGGCCGCGAGATCTTCCTGATCGGACATTCCCATCACCCCGAGGTGGTCGGCACGCTGGGCCAGCTTCCGGTTGGTGCCGTGACGCTGATCGAGACCGCCGAGGACGCCAAGACCATCGCTCCGAAGGATCCGAACAACCTCGCCTTCGTGACCCAGACCACGCTGTCGATCGACGACACCGCGGAGATCGTGGCGCTGCTGAAGGAGCGCTTCCCGAACATCAACGGGCCGCACAAGGAAGACATCTGCTACGCCACCACCAACCGCCAGCTCGCGGTGAAGAAGGTGGCGCCGGTGGTCGACGCCCTGATCGTGGTCGGTGCGCCGAACTCGTCGAACTCGCAGCGCCTGCGCGAAGTCGCCGAGCGCGAGGGCTGCCCGATCGCGGTGCTGGCGCAGCGCGCCGCCGAGATCGACTGGAAGCGGTTCGAGAACATCACGAGCCTCGGCATCACGGCGGGCGCCTCGGCGCCGGAAGTGATCGTCGAGGAGATCATGGACGCCTTCGCCGAGCGCTTCACGCTGCATGTCGAGACGGTCTCGGCCGCGGAGGAGAACGAGTTCTTCCCGCTGCCGCGCCAGGTGCGCCCCGAAGCCGCCGCCGAGTAGACCTTGATGGCGGTCTACACCGACGTGGCCGCCGACGAGCTTGCGGATTTCCTCGGCCAATACGATCTCGGCGAATTGCTCTCCTACAAGGGCATCGCCGAGGGCGTCGAAAACTCCAACTTCCTGCTGCATACCACCAAGGGATCGTTCATCCTCACGCTCTACGAGAAGCGCGTGGCGAAGAACGATCTGCCGTACTTCCTCGCGCTGATGACGCATCTCGCCGGGCACGGCATCAATTGCCCGCTGCCGGTGAAGGCGAAGGACGGCGAAGCGCTGCGCGATCTGGCAGGACGGCCGGCGGCGATCATCACCTTTCTCGAAGGCGTCTGGCCGCGCAAGCCGAGCGCGACGCATTGCGCCGGCGTCGGCGACGCGCTGGCGAAGATGCATCTGGCCGGCGCCAATTTCGCGATCAAGCGCGCCAACGCGCTCTCGGTCTCGGGCTGGCGGCCGCTATTTGATGCGGCATCACACCGGGCCGACGAGGTGCAGCCGGACTTGCACGCTTTTCTCGCGGCCGAGCTCGATTATCTCTCGAGCGGCATCTGGCCGGACAAATTGCCGGAAGGCGTGATCCACGCCGATCTCTTCAACGACAACGTCTTTTTTCTCGGCGACCAGCTCTCGGGAATCATCGACTTCACCTTCGCCTGCAACGACATGCTGGCCTACGACATTGCGATCTGCCTCAATGCCTGGTGCTTCGAGCCGGATCATTCCTTCAACGTCACCAAGGCGCGCGCCTTCCTCAATGCCTATGGCCGCGTGCGCAAGCTGACTGACGCTGAAGAAGCCGCGCTGCCGCTGCTGGCGCGCGGCGCCGCGATCCGTTTCCTGCTGACGCGGCTGGTCGACTGGCTCAACGTGCCGCCGGGCGCGTTGGTCAAGCCGAAGGATCCCCTGGAATATGTCCGCAAGCTGCGCTTCCACCAGAGCGTTGCGAGCGTGCGCGATTACGGGCTGATGCCCTCGGGGCTGCTGGCGTGAGCGAGCTTCCGGTTGTCACGATCTTTACCGACGGCGCCTGCTCGGGCAATCCCGGCCCCGGGGGCTGGGGTGCGATCCTGAAGTTCGGCGACAAGGAGAAGGAGTTGAACGGCGGCGAGCGCCACACCACCAACAACCGGATGGAGTTGATGGCGGCAATCTCCGCGCTGGAGGCGCTGAAGAAGCCTTGCATTGTCGATCTCTACACTGACAGCCAGTATGTCCGGCAGGGCATCACCAGCTGGATCCACGGCTGGAAACGCAACGGCTGGCGCACCGCCGACAAAAAGCCGGTCAAAAATGTCGAGCTATGGCAGCGCCTCGATGCCGCGCTGAAGGCCCATGACGTGCGCTGGCACTGGGTCAAGGGCCACGCCGGCCACCCCGAGAACGAACGCGCCGATCAACTCGCACGCGACGGCGTCGCGATGGCGAGATTGCAGCAGAGGGTGCGGGAGTAGCAGCGTCGACATCGTCGTCGATGCCACCTCATTCTCAACTGTCATCGCCCGGCTTGACCGGGCGATCCAGTACGCCGCAGAAGTCGTTGTGAACCTCGAAGCCTCTGGAATACTGGATGCCCCGCTTTCGCGGGGCATGACAGCGTCATTTGTGGCTAAGAGCGGCGTCTAAACGCTTACAGCTGCCCGAGCAGCGTATCGCCGCCGGACACCTCGACCTTGCCCGGCATCGCCTCGAGGTTCAGCTTCTTGACCACGCCGTCCTCGACCAGCATCGAATAACGCTTGGAGCGGATGCCGAGGCCGTTGGCGGAGGCGTCGAGCTCCATGCCGATCGCCTTGGTGAAATCGGCATTGCCGTCGGCGAGGAAGGTGGCCTCATCGCGCTGGTCGGTGTCGCGCTTCCAGGCGTTCATGACGAAGGCGTCGTTGACGGAGACGATGGCGATGCTGTCGACGCCCTTGTCCTTGAGGGCGTAGGCGTTGAGGAAGATGCTCGGCAGATGCATCTTGTGGCAGGTGCCCGTATAGGCGCCGGGTACGGCGAACAGCGCCACCTTCTTGCCCTTGAAGATGTCGTCGGTGGTCTTCACCTGCGGACCTTCCGCCGTCATCACGCGGAATTTCGCCTCGGGCAGCTTCTCGCCAATCTGGATGGTCATGGTCGTTTCTCCTGAAAAGGGGCGGCCCTTTCTAGAGCATTTTACCGGCGGAGGGAAACAGCTTCAAAAAGGTGTGATCTGGCAGGCTGCCAATTTTCTCGTCATTGCGAGCGAAGCGAAGCAATCCAGAGATGTCGCCGCGGAGGCGCGCTGGATTGCTTCGTCGCGAAGAGCTCCTCGCAATGACGGTGGAGCGCGCGCCTACGCCGCTTCCGCCTTCTTCTCGTCGCGCAACTGCCGGCGCAAGATCTTGCCGACATTTGTCTTCGGCAGCTCGGTGCGGAATTCGATGTGCTTGGGCACCTTGTAGCCGGTGAGCTCCCCGTGACAGAACTTGATCACGTCCTCTGCGGTGAGGTTGGGATCCTTCTTCACCACGAACGCCTTCACGGCTTCGCCCGACTTGGCGTCGGGGATGCCGATCACGGCGCATTCGAGCACGCCCGGATGGCTCGCGATCACTTCCTCGATCTCGTTCGGATAGACGTTGAAGCCGGAGACCAGGATCATGTCCTTCTTGCGGTCGACGATCTTGGTGTAGCCCTTTTCGTCCATCACGCCGATGTCGCCGGTCCGGAAGAAGCCGTCGGCCGTCATCACCTTGGCGGTCTCCTCAGGCCTGTTCCAGTAACCCGACATCACCTGCGGGCCCTTGGCGCAGATCTCGCCGGGCTGGCCGAGCGGGACCTCGTTGCCGTCGTCGTCGCGGATCGAAATCCAGGTCGAGGGCACGGGGATGCCGATGGTGCCGTTGAACTCGGGATTGGTGGTGGTGTTGCAGGTCAGCGTCGGCGAGGTCTCCGACAGGCCGTAGCCTTCCGCGATCGAGCAGCCCGTGATCGCCTTCCACTGCTCGGCGACGGGCCGCTGCACAGCCATGCCGCCGCCATTCGAGATCTTCAGCTTGGAGAAGTCGAGCTTCTTGAAATCCGGATGGTGCATCAGGCCATTGTAGAGCGTGTTCACCGCCGGGAAGTTATTGACCTGGTACTTGGCCAGCTCCTTGACGAAGCCTGCGATATCGCGCGGATTGGGGATCAGCAGATTGCAGCCGCCAGCGCGTACCGCGAGCAGGTAACAGGCCGTCAGTGCGAAGATGTGATAGAGCGGCAGAGCGCAGACGATCAGGAGCTGGTCGATCTGTGGCGGCTGCGCCAGCGCCGGTTGGAGCCAGGCGTCGTTCTGCAAGACGTTGGCGACGATGTTGCGGTGGAGCAGCGTCGCGCCCTTGGAGACACCGGTGGTGCCGCCGGTATATTGCAGGAAAGCGACGTCGCCCGGCGATAGCTTTGGCTTGTTGAAGGTCAGGCCGCGGCCGGCGGAGAGCGCGTCGTTGAACGACACCGCGCCCGGCAGCGACCAGGCCGGCACCATCTTCTTGACGCGGCGGACCACGAGATTGACGATCACGCCCTTGATCCCGAGCAGGTCGCCCATGCTGGCGACGATGACGTGCTTCACGGCCGTCTTGGCGATCACCTGGTCGACCGTATGCGCAAAATTCTCCAGCACGATGACGGCTTCGGCGCCGGAATCCTTGAGCTGATGCTCGAGCTCGCGCGGGGTGTAGAGCGGGTTGACGTTGACCACCGCGAACCCGGCGCGCAGCACGGCGGCGGTCGCAACCGGATATTGCAGCACGTTCGGCATCATGATCGCGACGCGCGCGCCGCGCTGGAGGCCGCGGCCTTGCAGGTAAGCGCCGAGCGCCAGCGACATCTGGTCGAGGTCGCGATAGCTGATCGACTTGTCCATGCAGATGAACGCCTTGCGGTCGGCGAACCTGGCAAAGCTCTCCTCAAGGAGATCGACCAGCGATGCGTATTGGGTCGGCTCGATATCAGCGGGCACGCCGGGCGGATATTGCTTGAGCCAGATGCGCTCCATGGAAACTCCCTCTCTATCACCTGAGCCCGTTGTGTCTCGGGCTTGCCTCGTTGCCGGCAGTATCGAGCCTGCCGGAACGGCTGGCAAGCGGTCGAAGGCTTAGGGCATAGCGCGTGGAGGGGCTACTGGAATTGGCGCAAATCGCTGCCGCAGGTGCGAAGTGCAGGCGCGATGCGACAGGCTCGAGCCTGTTAACCTAACTGTTGTTGGGCGCCGGCTTGGGCGCGGGCTTGGTGGCCGCCTTGGGCTTGGCGGGTTTGGCGGGCTGATCGCCGCTCGCGGCCGGCTTTTCGGCGGGCTTGGCTGCAGCGTGCTTGATCGGAGCCGGCTTGGCCGCGTTCTTGGGCGCGTTCTTGGCCTCGGGCTTCGCAGTATCCGGCTTTGCCGCCGCCGTCTTGCCGTCCGTTTTGCCATCCGGCTTGGTGTCGCTGCCGGCGTCTTGCTTCTTGGCGACGCGCGACTTCTTGCCACGCGCTTTCGGGGTGGCCTGCTGGTCGGCGTCGGCGGCGACCGCCGCGATCAGGGCTGTGCCGGTGCGGGTCGGCCCGGTGTAGACCAACACTGGCTCTGCCGGAGCGGGGGCCGAGGCCATCAGCTCGGAGGCCTTCATCAAGGGCGGCTGCAGCCCCGCGGTGAAGAACGTCACCTGGGCTGCGCCGCCGGTGGTCGATCCGGTGGTGCCGCCATTGGTCGCGATCAGCGCATCGTCGTCGTCGCTGGCCGGCCGCTTGCGGTGACCGCCGCACATCTCGTCGCGCAGATTCGGCGGCGAGGCGTCGACCGGCACCAGGTTTTCGACCGTGCCGAGCGAGGGACGCAGCCACGACAGCGTGTCCTGGCTGAAGCCGCGCTCGAGCAGCTGCGCCGCCTTCACCGCGCGCGCGGTGCCGGAGTTGGCGCCGAGCACCACCGCGATCAGCCGGCGGCCGTTGCGCGTGGCCGATGCGACGAGATTGTAGCCGGAGGCGCAGATGAATCCGGTCTTGAAACCGTCGGCGCCGGGGTAGCGGCCGATCAACTTGTTGAAATTGCCCGTGACGCGCCTGCCCAAGCGGATCGCCGGGATGTGCACGAAATACTCGTATTCCGGCAGGTCGCGCAGGAACGAGCGTGCGAGAATGCCGAGGTCGCGCGCGGACGTGATCTGGCCGTCGGCGGGCAGCCCGTTGGGATTGACGTAGCTCGTCTGCGTCATGCCGAGCTTCTTCGCGGTGTCGTTCATCATCGCCGAGAAGCCGTCGATCGAACCGCCGACGCCTTCGGCCAGCACCACCGCCATATCGTTGGCCGACTTGACCAGCATCATCTTCAGCGCGTTGTCGACGGTGACCTGTGTGCCCGGACGGAATCCCATTTTCGATGGCGATTGGGAGGCAGCGGTCGGCGACACCGTGACCAGCGTGTCGAGCGTGATCTTGCCGTCCTTCACCGCCTTCAGCGTCACATAGGCGGTCATGATCTTGGTGACCGACGCGGGATACCAGGGAATGGTCGCGTTCTCCGCCTGCAACACCTTGCCGCTGTCGGCTTCGATCAGAAGCAGCGCTTCGGCATCCGCCGTGCGCGGTGCGAGCAGCGCGGCGACCGCGAGGGTCGCAGCGAACAGGTTGAACAGGGATTTGCGAAGCAACGGGCGAAATGCGTGCACTATCCGATTCCGGTCCTTGGAGACCCGCCGGTTCCGGACGGCTCTCGTGATCTGATGTTCGGTTCTGAAATCCAGCGCCGCTTGCGGCGTCGCAAACCTATACCGGCTCTTGCGTCGAGAATAGGGGTTTCGGGCTGGTATTCCGCAATGAAATAGGCCGAATTTCGACGATCTTACGGGGACTTGCTAAGGGGATTCGGCCGCGGTCGCGATAGCCTCGGTCGCCGTCACGCTGGCCCGTGCATTCGCTTGTGCCTGTTCCTGCACCATGAACTGGGCCTTGGCGAGCTCGGCGAAATGGCCGCCCTTGGCCACGAGTTCATCGAAAGTTCCGCTTTCGATCACGCGTCCGTTGTCGAACACCAGGATCCGCGTGGCATTGCGGATGGTGGAGAGGCGGTGCGCGATCACGAAAGTGGTGCGGCCCTTCATCACTTCATCGAGAGCGGCATTCACCTTGGCTTCCGTGACGGCGTCGAGCGCGCTGGTCGCCTCGTCGAGGATCAAAAGCGGCGGATCCTTCAGCAGCGCGCGGGCGATCGACAGCCGCTGCCGCTCGCCGCCGGAGAGCATGCGGCCGCGCTCGCCGGCATTGGTCTCGAAGCCGCCGCTGCGTTCGATGAACTCGAGCGCCTGCGCACGCTCGGCCGCCTTGCGCATCTCGGCTTCGGTCGCGTCCGGCTTGCCGACGCGCAAATTCTCCGCGATCGAACGGTTGAACAACAGCGCTTCCTGGAACACGACGCCAATGTTCCGCCGCAACGAGGTCAGCGTGACGCCGCGCACGTCCATGCCGTCGATCCTGATGAAGCCGGATTGCGGATCGAAGGCGCGATGCAGCAGCGCGATCGCAGTCGACTTGCCGGCGCCGGTCGCGCCGACCAGCGCGATGGTCTGGCCGGGCAGGGCGGTGAAGGAGAGATCCTCGACCGCCGGCCGCTTGCCGTCATAGGAGAAGGTAACGTCGTTGAACTCGACCAGGCCGGACAGTCGTCCCGCATCGATCGCATCGGACCGGTCGTGCACCGCGGGCACGGCATCGAGCACGTTGAAGAACTCGCGCAGCCGCGGCGCTTCCATGAACACGTTGTTGATGAAGCTTACGACCTGCTCGAGCTTCTGGATCAGCAGCGTCGCAAAGCTCACGAACATCACGATCTCGCCGACGGATGTGAGCCCCTGGTCGTGCAAGGCGATGCCGAGCGTAAAAATCGCGAGCACCGTGATGGTGGTGGACGCGCGCGTGATGACGGTGACGAGCGCCCACCATGACAGCACCGGCATTTGCGCGGCGAGCAATTGGTCGGCGATGGAGCGCAAGCCCTGCACCTCGGATTCCACGCGCACGAAGCTCTGCACCAGCGCGACGTTGCCGAGCGCATCGGAGGCGCGGGCGGAGAGCTCGCTATACTGCTCTTCGACTGCCATCTGCATGCCGAACGTCCTGCGCACCACGAACGTGGTCAGCGCGGTGAAGACGATGCAGAGCACGAACAGCAGGATCGCGAGCCGCCAGTTCAGATAGAGCGACAGCGGCAGCAGCACCACGACCGACAGGATCGCGGCAAAATGCTCGCGGAAGAAGCCGAGCCAGAGCCGCCACAGCGCATCCGTGCCATTGAGCATCACCTTCATCAGCCGGCCCGAATGGGTGCCGGAGTGGAAGGTGAGCGGGAGTTGCAGGATGTGCTCGAAATAGCTCGTCAGCACTGCCTGACGCTGCCGGTGGGAGAGCCGGTCGGCCTGCCAGGCAACGAGCGCGCTGCAGGCTATCGTGAACAGGCCGAACGCCACCCACGCCATCAGGAACGGCCACGCCGAGTTCGAGCCGGCCACCGTCTTGCCGGACAGCACATCGACGATGCGGCCGAACAATACGGGCTCGGCGAATTGCGAGGCGGCAAGCAGGAGGTTGGCGAACGCCAGCAACCAGCCCAGCCGCGCCTCCTTGCCGAGCAACTCGAGAACACGGGTGTACAGTCTGAACATGGACATGCGGGCGAGGAGCTCGGGCGGATCGAACGAGATGAGCCTGTATCTTAAGCAGGGATCGCCCGCGAGATACAGCGGAAGCTCTCAGTTTTACTCAATTGATCAGCCGCCCTTCGAGCGGCGGCAGAAACCGATCGTCGAAAATGTCGCTTGCTGTGGGCCGCCTGCTGAATTTGAACACCGCCTCGACGAGCGGCGCATCCACTTTGTCACGAATCGAATGAGCTCGTTGACGTCGACCAATGCGAGCTCGCTGTCGCCTTTGGCCGCGGCCGGCGACGACGCTCTCCGCGTCAACATGAACGGCAGATGAGCGGCGGTTGCGTCATGATCACGCAGCGCCGTTCAGCTTCTGTTGGGGTTCGGGAACCCAACATGGGATGCGGTGGTTGAGAGACATGAGCCTGTCTCAAGGCACCATTGAAGGTCCCAAGGAGGGTCCAGCACATGTTTGACAGATTTTCCAAGCGTGCCGGCCGCAAGGCCGTTCTCGCCACCGCGGCGGTGCTGGCGCTGACCAGTGTCGCCCCCACCGCATCGTTTGCCGGCGGCCGCCATTGGCATGGCGGCGGCGGCGCGGCCTTCGCCGGCGCGGCGATTGCCGGCATCATCGGCACCGGGCTTGCGATCGCCGCGACCCGTGACGCCTACGCCTATGATTCGGGTCCGGGTTACTATTACGACAGCGGCCCGGCCTACTACAGCGGCCCCGGCTATGGTCCCTACTATTACGGCTCGGACTACCCTGAGCGCTATGGCGGCTACACCAAGGTCTGCTCCCACGGCCATTCCGGTTACCGCTGCTATTAGCCGATCGGCCTAACCCATCGACCAACAGGCCGTCGCGCTTGTCGCGCCGGCCTGTTTTTCGCTTCTATGCAGGCGTTAACGCGCTCTCCACGGGTTTGGAGTAGTTTTGAGGACATGAGTGATTCGCTTGAGCGGCTATATTTGGCTGTGCTCGCGGCCAGGGACCTAGATCCGGCAACGTCGCGTACTGCCCGGCTGTTTCAGCGTGGGCCCTCCAAAATGGCGAAGAAGCTCGCCGAAGAGGCCATCGAGGTCGTGATCGACGCGGTCAATGGCGACAGCCAGGCCGTGATCCGGGAAAGTGCCGATCTGCTCTATAATCTGACCGTGCTCTGGGCCTCGGCCGGCGTGCGTCCCGAAGACGTCTGGCGCGAGATGGCGCGGCGGGAGGACATGCTCGGCATCGCCGAGAAGCTACCGAAATCGGCGATGAAGCTGCCCAAAGTCGCCTCGCCACGCGTTGCCGCGAGGCGGCCTATTGTCGCCCACGAAGGCCGCACTGCGCGCAAGCGCCACTAGAAGCGGCGCAAATCGGTCCCATCTCGGCATGGACAAATCCGCCCCATGGTGCTTCATCGCGGCGCCATGCTGAAACGTATCTACGATTGGTGCATCGACGCCGCCCACAAGCCCTACGCGCTCTGGATCATGGGTGCCGTGGCTTTCGCCGAAAGCTCCTTCTTTCCCGTCCCTCCGGACGTGATGCTGATCCCGATGTCGCTGGCGCGCCCGCAGCGCGCCTGGCTCTATGCCGCGATCTGCACCGCGACATCGGTGGTGGGCGGTCTGCTCGGCTATGCCATCGGATCGCTGCTGTTTGACTCGGTCGGCCATTGGCTGATCCAGGTCTACGGGCTCGGCGACAAGGTGGATGCTTTCCGCGCCTCCTATGCGGAATGGGGCGCGGTGATCATCCTGCTCAAGGGCCTGACGCCGATTCCCTACAAGCTGGTCACCATCACCTCGGGCTTTGCCGGCTATAACCTCGGCCTCTTCATCCTGTGCTCGATCGTTGCGCGCGGTGGGCGTTTCTTCATCGTCGCCATCCTGCTCAACCGCTATGGCGACTGGATCCGGGTCAGGATCGAGAAGCATCTTGGATTGTGGGTGGCGATCGGCGCAGCGGTGCTCGTGCTGGGCTTCGTGGTGGCGGTCAAGCTGATCTAAGTCCCAATGCTTTGACGCTGGGCCGGCTTCGGTTACGGTTGCCGTCATGATGGTTCGGTCCGGCAATCCGGCGGTACGGCTGAGCAGGCTGACTTCAGCGGTGCTCCTGCTCCTGTTCGGCTCCAGCACGGCTGGATGGCCGCAATCGGCACCGCCGGCGCTTGGCGTCCAGGAGCCGGGGCCGCAGGTCGCGCCGCCGACATCGACGCCTGCACCGCCGGCGCGCGAGGACAATCCCGGGCTGATCAACGAAATGGGCAAGCTGTTCGACAAGCTGCCCTCCATCCTGCCGCCGCTCAAAAGCCCGAGCGAAACCATGAACGATTTGTCACGCCTGGCGAAGCCATCCAGCATGGTGTCGGGGCGCGTGGCCTGTCCGGCCTCGTCAAACGGCGGCCCTGACTGCAAGCAGGCCGCCGACCTGTTGTGCCAGAGCAAGGGCTACAAGGAAGGCAAGGGCCTGAATGCCGACTCCGCCGAAAAATGCTCGGCTAAGGTCCTGATCCCGGGCCGGGCCCGCAAGCCGGACGACTGCCGCACCGATACTTTCGTGACCAGCGCGCTGTGCCAGAACTGACGCGATGATTCCGCGCGCGAGCAACAAGGAGCGCCTATGAGCCGTACAGAGCAGGATTTCCTCGGACAGCGCGAGATCGCCGACGACATCTACTACGGCGTCCAGACCATCCGCGGGAAGGAGAACTTCCACATCACCGGCATTCCGATGAACCAGGAGCCTTACTTCGTGAAGGCGCTTGGTTACGTCAAGAAGGCTGCCGCCATGGCCAACCGCGACCTCGGCGCGGTGGACACAAAGATCGCCGAGGCGATCATCCTGGGCTGCGACCGTGTCATTGCCGGCGATATGATGGATCAGTTCGTCACCGACTTCATCCAGGGCGGTGCCGGCACCTCGACCAACATGAACGCTAACGAGGTGATCGCCAATCTCGCGCTGGAATCGCTTGGGTTTGCGAAGGGCGACTACCAGCACGTCAGCCCCAATGACCACGTCAATTACGGTCAGTCGACCAACGACACGTACCCGACTGCGTTTCGGCTGGCGCTGATCCTGCGGCTCGAAAGCTACATGACGGCGCTGCGGCAGCTGCAGGAGGCCTTCTTCGCCAAGGGGCGCGAGTTCGAGCGCGTGCTCAAGATGGGCCGCACGCATTTGCAGGACGCCGTGCCGATGTCGCTCGGCGCCGAATTCCGCGGCTGGGGTACCACGATGGGCGAGGAGGTCGACCGCATCTCGGAGGCGCGCGCGCTGCTGCGCGAGATCAATCTCGGCGCCACCGCGATCGGCACCTCCGTCACCGCGGCGCATGGTTATCCGAAGCTGGCGGTCCGGCATCTGAGCGCGCTGACCGGCGTCGACTTCATTCTCGCCGGCGATCTCGTCGAGGCGACCTCGGACACCGGCGCCTATGTGCAATTGTCCGGTGTGCTCAAGCGCACCGCGAGCAAGCTCACCAAGATATGCAACGACATTCGCCTGCTGGCCTCCGGTCCGCGCGCCGGCTTCAACGAGATCAACCTGCCGCAATTGCAGCCGGGCTCCTCGATCATGCCGGGCAAAGTCAACCCGGTGATCCCGGAGGTCGTCAATCAGACGAGCTTCCTCGTCATCGGCCTCGATACCACGGTCACGCTGGCCGCATCCGCCGGCCAGCTCCAGCTCAACGTGATGGAGCCGGTGATCTCGTTCGCGCTGTTCTTCTCGATCCGCACCATGGAGCGCGCCGTCAACAGCCTGCGCGAGAATTGCGTGGTCGGCATCACCGCCAACCAGGAGCACACCCGCAACATGGTGCTGAACTCGCTGGGTATCGTCACGGTGCTGAAGCCGCTGCTCGGCTACAAGCAATGCGCCGAGATCGCGCGCGAGGGCTACAAGAGCGGCAAGTCGCTGCACCAGATCGTCGTGGTCGAGCGCAAGCTGCTGACGCAGGAGACCTGGGACGAGATGTTCTCGTTCGAGCGGCTGATCAATCCGGATCTGCTTGCGTGAACACAGTGGCTCGTCATTCCGGGGCGCGCGGAAGCGCGAGCCCGGAATCCATTGTGCCATATGTGCTGGCGCCCGATGGATTCCGGGCCTGCGCCTGTCGGCGCATCCCGGAACGATGGACGACGAGTTGCGCGCGCCGCGTGTCTCGACTGGCGAATTCCGCGCGTTGGAATTGCGGTAATGACATCCGCACGGCGCCAAAACGCAATACTTGACAGTGGAAAGATTGCCTTGTTGGTATGGCTGCCAACCTGCAATGCGTCTGACCAACCAAGGATCGCTTCCCAATGTCCATGCCTGCCTTGTTCAAGGGGCGCCTCTCGATCCCAGTGATCGGTTCGCCGCTCTTCATCATCTCAGTGCCCGATCTCGTGATCGCGCAGTGCAAGGCGGGGGTGGTCGGCTCGTTTCCGTCGCTGAACGCGCGGCCGCCGGAGCTGCTGGACGAATGGCTGGCGCGGATCACCGAAGAGCTCGCGGCCTATGATCGCGCGCATCCCGACAAGCCGTCGGCGCCGTTCGCAGTCAACCAGATCGTGCACAAGTCGAACAACCGGCTCGACCAGGACATGCAGCTCTGCGCGAAGTACAAGGTGCCGATGATCATCTCCTCGCTCGGCGCCCGTGAGGAGCTCAATCAGGCGGTGCACGGTTGGGGCGGCATCGTCTTCCACGACGTGATCAACCAGAAATTCGCGCATAAGGCGATCGAGAAGGGGGCCGACGGCTTGATCCTGGTCGCCGCCGGCGCCGGCGGTCATGCCGGCACGATTTCGCCGCTCGCTTTCGTCGCCGAAACGCGAAAATGGTTTGACGGCCCGATCGCGCTCTCGGGCGCCATCGGCAACGGCAAGGCGATCCGGGCCGCGCGCATCCTCGGCGCCGACTTCGCCTATATCGGCTCGGCCTTCATTGCCACCAAGGAGGCCAACGCGGTCGAGAACTACAAGGAGATGATCGCGGGCGCGACGGCCGACGACATCGTCTATTCCAACCTGTTCACCGGCGTGCATGGCAATTACCTGAAGCCGTCCATCCTCGCCGCCGGCATGGATCCCGAAAACCTGCCGACCTCCAACCCCTCCAAGATGAATTTCGGCACCGACGCCTCCGGCGAGCGCGCCAAGCCGAAGGCCTGGAAGGAGATCTGGGGCAGTGGGCAGGGCATCGGCAGCGTCGACAAGGTCCTGCCCGCCGCCGAACTGATCGCGCGCTTCAAGAAGGAATACGACGAGGCGATCGATCCGCCGCTGTGAGCCCCGCTGTCGTCCCGGCGAAGGCCGGGACCCATAACCCCGACGGGTCGTTGCTGCGCTCGATATCAACCACGATCTCGTTTCACCAACTGCTGCCTGTGGGTATGGGTCCCGGCCTTCGCCGGGACGACACTTTTGCTGAGCTCCGAATGTGCATCACGGAGAAGCGATGACCGCCATCTACCGCGTCGACGGCAACAGCGTGATCACCAGCCCGGAAGCTGCGGGGCCGTGGGACCGGCGCATGCAGCACGGCTCGGCGCCCTCGGCGCTGGTGACGTGGGCGGCGGAACGCATTCCGACGCCGGTGCCGATGAACGTCGCGCGCGTCACGATCGACCTGATGCGTCCCGTCCCGGTGGCGCCGCTCACGATTGCCACCGCGGTGCTGCGCGAGGGCCGCAAGATCCAGCTCTGCGAAGTGAAGCTGTCGGCCGACGGCGTCCAGGTCGTCGGCGCCACCGTGCTCAAGATCAAGCGGCAGTCACACCCGCTGCCCGATAATGTCAGCGACTTGCCGGTCACCTTGCCCTCGGCCGAGGATTCGCTGGTCGAGGACGGCCACGGCGCGAGCAGTCCGTTCGCGGGCATGGTGTCGATGCGTGCCGCGCGCGGCCGCTTCGGACAGGCCGGTGCGGGCGCGATCTGGTTTCGCCTCGACCATCCGCTGGTCCAAGGCGAAGCAGTGTCGCAGGCGATGCGCGCCGTGATCGCCGCCGATTTCTCCAACGGTACCGCCTCGACGCTCGACTTCCGCGCCTGGACCTTCATCAACGCCGACCTCACGGTGAGCCTTGCGCGCCAGCCCGTCGGCGAGTGGATCCTGCTCGACGGCGAATCCTGGATCGGGCCTGACGGCGCGGGGCTGGCGATGTCGCGGCTCGCCGACCGGCAAGGCTATTTCGGTCGCGCGGTGCAGAGCCTGGTGATCGAGAAGCGCCAGGCGTGACGGCAAGCGCTGCGGTTGCTCCTGGGGCCAATTGAACGGCAGGCTTCCGCCGCCGCGGAAGTGGATGCTCGGCATCCTGCCAGTTCACGCGCCGTAGAAGATCTTGATCTCCCACAGCACCACGACGATAGCCGTGATCAACGTGACCGCGGCGACTGCACTTTCCAGGGAAGCGACTCGCATTTCACTCTCCGCTTCCCAGCCCCGTCAGCGGTCTAGTTGATTCCCGGATTCGCCGGCAATCGGGCGGCCGGGGCGGACGCGCACTCCGCCGCCCATTGTGGCGCCGGGGCCACAAACGCACCGTAAAACCCCGGGGTATTTACCCCACCATCCGGTCCCGGCCGCTCCAGAAGCTCGCGCGCAGCACCTTCTTGTCGACCTTGCCGACGCCGGTCATCGGCAGCTGCTTGACGAACTGGATCTGCTTGGGCGCATGCGCCGAGCCCTTTCGCATCCTCACCAGATCGATCAGCTCGTCCGGATCGGGCTTTGCGCCCTCGCGCGGCACGATGATCGCGGTGACCGCCTCGCCCCATTTCTCGTCCGGTATGCCGACGACAGCGACCATCGCCACGTCCGCGTGCTGCGACAGCACGTCCTCGACCTCGCGCGGAAAAATGTTGAAGCCGCCGCTGACGATCATGTCCTTCTTGCGGTCGAGGATGAACATGTAGCCGCGCTCGTCCTGGCGCGCGATGTCACCGGTGTGGACCCAACCGTTCCTGAGCGTCTCGGCCGTGATGTCGGGCCGCTTCCAATACTCCGCCATCACATGTGGCGCGCGCACGCAGATCTCGCCGGCATCGCCCGTCTTCACCTCGTGGTCGTCGTCGTCGAGGATTTTGACCTCGCAGGCCGCGATCGGGAAGCCGCAGGACAAAAACAGCTCCGGCGTTCGGGGATCGTGATCTTTTCTGCGCAACACCGAGACCGGGTAGCATTCGGTCTGGCCGTAGAGCTGCGAGAACACCGGCCCGATGCGCTCGATGGCTTCGACCAGCCGGCTCGGCGACATCGCCGAGGCGCCGTAGAGCACGAGATCGAGCGAGGAGAGATCGGTCTTGTTCAGTGCCGGATGATCGAGCAGCACGTAGATCATCGTCGGCACGAACAGCGTGAAATTGATGCGCTCGCGCGCGATCGTCGCCAGCACCGCCTCGGGATCGAAACCTTTCAGCATGTGCACGGTGCCGCCGCGCATCAGCGTTGGCAGCACTTTCGTCCCGGCGACGTGGCTGATCGGGGCGACCGTGAGATAGCGCGCAGCGTCCGGGATTTCGAAGTCGGCGAGGATCGCGGCGGCAGCTCCGGCGTTTTCGCGGTGGTAGCGCAGCGCGCCCTTGGACTTGCCGGTGGTGCCGCCGGTGTAGTTCAGCGTGGAGAGATCGTCGAGGCTTGCGAGGCACCGCGCGCCGGCATGGCCTGCGTTCTCGATCGCCTGCAGGAGATCGACGCCGTAGTCGGCCGGTCCCATGGTGAAAACCGCCTTGAGCCGGGTCGCTTGCGCAGCGAGCTCGCCGCCGCGATCGCGGAAGGCGGCGACGTCGACCACCAGCACTTCGGACTCGGAATCCTCGAGCTGAAACAGCTGGTCGGCCTGCGATCCGAGCGGGTGCAGCCACGTGACGCAGCATCGCGACAATTGCGCGGCGACGCCGGCGCACCAGGTGTCGGCGCGGTTCGCGGTGAGAAAGGCCACGCGCGCGCCGGGCTGCAAGCCGAGCCGCATGAACACGCCCTGGATGCGTCCGATCAAATCGACGGTGCCCTGGTAGCTCAGCGATCCACTGGGCCACGCGAAAGCGGTGCGGCCGGGATAGCGCGCCAGCGCCCGTAGCGTCTGCGCACAAGTCGGGGACGATGCATGGAGCGGATCGGACATATGTTTCCTCGCAGCTTTCTCATCGGCGTTGCGCGTGCCAATGTTTGTGCGCAACGCTAGCACAGGGCGGGAGGCTTGGGTGACATCCGATCGACTGCAACATGTCCGCGATCGTCTGGCCTTGCCGCTGATCGCGGCGCCGATGTTTCTGGTGTCGGGCGTCGAACTGATGGTCGCGGCCTGCCGCAACGGCGTGATCGGCAGCTTCCCCACAGTGAATTGCCGCAGCCCGGAACAACTCGACGAATGGCTTGCCGAGATCGCGACCCGCTTGCGGCAGCACGAAGATCAGACCGGACGCAAGGCCGCGCCACTCTGTCCGAATTTGATCGTGCATCGCTCCAACGCGCGGCGGGAGCAGGATCTCGCGGTGCTGCTGCGGCATAAGCCTGAGTTCGTCATCACCTCGGTCGGATCGCCCGCACCGGCGCTGAAGCCGTTGCACGAGGCCGGCGCGCTGGTGCTGGCGGATGTCGCCTCGATCCGCCACGCCGAGCGCGCGGCGGCAGCGGGCGCCGATGGACTGGTGCTGCTCACCGCGGGCGCCGGCGGACAGACCGGTTGGCTCAATCCGTTCGCCTTCGTCCGTGCGGTGCGCGCGTTCTACGACGGCATCATCGTGCTTGCCGGCGGCGTCAGCGACGGTCACGCGCTGCGCGCCGCCGAAGTGCTCGGCTGCGATCTCGGCTACATGGGCACGAAATTCATCGCGACGCGCGAGAGCATGGCGGATGATCGCCACAAGCAGATGCTGGTCGAGAGCAGCGCCGACGACATTCTGCTCACCACCGCGTTCACGGGCTTGCAGACCAGCATGCTGAGGCCGTCGATCGTCGCGGCCGGTCTCGACCCCGACGACCTTCCGCCGCGCGGCGTCATCGACATCGGCAAGGACATCGACGTCGGCGCGCGCGAGAACCGGCCAAAGCGCTGGCGCGATATCTGGAGCGGCGGGCATTCGACTTCGGGCGTGACCGACGTGATGGCGGTCGATGGTCTCGTTGCGCGAACGGCAGCTGAGTACCGCAAGGCGGCTGGGCGGTAGCGCTCTGCGCCGCCCGCCACGGTTAATCCCGCATGGCTCCGCAGCGCCGTCCTTAACGGCAGATTAACCATCGTTCGCCCAGAATCCCCTCGGGCCGCCAATCAGGACCGAGAGGGATAGGCGATGGATTTCGATTTTCTCAATTCCAAGACACAGGCTTCGCTCGACGAAATCCGGCTCCGCGTGGCGCATGCGCTGGCCCGCCACCCGCTCTGCCGCACCGTGCGCTTCGACGTGGTCAGCGTCCCCCGCACCCGTCGTGGCGGCAATTGGACCGTGACGCTGCAATCGGTCGAGCCACGTGCAGTCTGGGAAGCCTCCGAGATCGTCGCCGACATCCAGGATGCCTATGATCTCGCGCTAGCCGCCTGATTTCATTTGGTTTTTCGGGCGCTGTCGCGGTAGTCCGCGCGATTGCCGCCCCGATGGCCCGGTTAGGCCTTAATTTTCGCCCAGTTTCCGGGCAGTGATCACGTGGACTTGAAAGTTGGAAGCGGAGAGGCGTTTGTCGAGAGCCATCACCATCGTCGTGCTGACCTGCTTCCTCGTCCTCGGTGCCGCCACCACCGCCATTCTTGGCCGCGACAGCGTGCCCAGCGTCAGCCCCGAGATGATCACGCAGGCCCCGCCGCCGAAACCACTCGCCGCCAACCGCGCCGCCAAGGCCGACCGGTTGGTTCCGACGCTGGCGCTGGCCTCGGCCGCGATCGACCCGGTGCAGGTTCCGGCCGACAAGCTCTCGCAGGCCCCGCTGCTGACCGAGCCGCTGCGCCAGGCCTTTGCCGCGGCTACCCCATCCGATTTCCCGCCGGCCAAAGCGAGCGTGAACGAGGCCCCGCAGGCGCCCGCCGCCGTCGAGGCTCCGGCCAAGCCGAAGGTCGTCGCCAAACCCCAGCCGCAAAAAACCTATTCCTTGCTGTCCGACGTGCAGATCTCCGGGATCAGGGATCGCCTGAAACTGTCGTCGTCGCAGGAGTATTACTGGCCCTCGGTCGAGACCGCGCTGCGCAATGTCGTCCGCAAGATCTCGGCGAACAAGTTGTCCAACCCCAACGCGCCGGGCGTGCCGATCGATCCGAACTGCGACGAGGTCCAGCAGTTGAAGTCGGCTGCGATGCCGCTGCTGTTCCAGCTGCGTGACGACCAGAAAGAAGAAGTGCGCAAGCTCGCCCGCATCATCGGGCTGGAACAGGTCGCGCAGCAGATCTGACGCGCCCTTCCGTTAGGAACCTTCTCAACATCAGGAACATCCGGCAATCCTCAGGCGTTGCCCGCTCCGAATAGGGAGTGGACCAATGCGGGCATTGACAGCTTATTTCGTCGGTGCCGGATCGATCGTCGCCGCCATCGCCATTGGTCTCGGTGGCGGCATCGTCGCCGGCAACATCATGCATCCGATCGCGCCCAAGCAGGGGCCCGACACCAGCAAGATGGAGCGGCAAGCTACGACCGGCGCGGCCACGACAAATGCGCCATCGGAGCACGTGCAATATCTCAACGGCTCGCAGGCCTTCAGCGCGACGGTCGCGCCCGCACAGGCGCAAGGCGACGCCAAGTCTGAAGGCAGCAAGTCGGAAGGCAAGTCTGAGACGAAGCCCGACACGCAGACCAATCAGGCGAACGCCGAACCGGCGACCCCACCCACTCCGCAGACGGCCGCGGTCGAGCCGCCCAAGCCAGCACCAGCCTCGCCGCCGACGCAAGCCGCAAAGCCCGCCGAACAGCAGGCCTCCACGCAGCCCTCGTCCTCGTCCGACAACGCTTATGCCAAGGCCAGGGATTCTGACGTGAAGCGCGCCGCGTCCGAGCGGCGACGGGCGGAGCGGCGCGAGCGCTGGGCCGAGCGCCGACACTATGAGGCGCGCAATTCGCGCAGCATGCGCGATCAGCCCGATTGGGACGATGTCGCGCGCAACATCCGCGAAGATTCCGATGCGCGCGATGTTCCGAGCCGTCCGCGTGGCAGCTTTCCGCAGATCAGGCTGTTCGGTCCCGACGACGACGATTAGCGCCTGAGGGATCTCGCCCCAGCCGTATCAGCCGCCGCGCGACTCGACGACCTTGCGGCAGGAATCCGAGAGCTTCGCCTTGTTCTCGCGCAGGCAGGCATTCATCTCAGGCGGCTTGCCGACATGTTGGGCGCAGAACTTGCTGGCGTCGCCGCGGCAGGCCATCTGCTCCTGTAGGGTGGGACCGGATTGCGCTGCCGCCGGCAGGATGGCTGTGGCGAGCAGCAGGACGGCAAGAACCGAAATTTTCATGAAACACCTCTGGCAGATTCGGCTTGGGATCAAACGGGCCGAACCATGTCGCGGACGTGTGTCGCCGGTCCATGCCATGTTCATGGCACCGAGAGGCCGGCCTTCGTGCGGCGATGCCTGCCGCACCCCATCTTCATGGCATGTATCCGCGCACCGTCTTTTGCCATTGAGGCTGCACGTCGGCTGCGAGACCCGGTGATTGCACTGGGGCGCCGAACGGGAAGCAGGAGAGCGAGATGTCGAAAAGATTGCGAGCGCTGAGTGCCGGGCTGACGATCATGGCGCTGGCGGGTACCGCGATGCTGTCGCTGGGCACGGGTCCGGCCCAGGCCGCGGTCTATTGCAAGACAGTCGGCGTGCCCAAGGGGTGCGTGGTACGGCCGGACGCAACGGTGGTGGTCGCGCCGGGAGCGCCTGTCGCCGCGGCCGTGGTCGCGACCCCCGGTGTCGGCGCCCCGGGCGTCGGCGTGCGTGCCGGCACGCCGATGAATCGCGGCGGTCCGGTCAATCGCGTCGGCGTGCGCTGATATGCGTTCGATTGAATAGATTGCAGTTTTCGGGCGAAGGGATGACTTGCGAACGCCCCCCCGTCCTCCGCAGGCCAAGTCCCACCCCGGCCCCTCTCTCCGTGCGCCCCATCTGCGCGGAGAGAGAGGGCTTTTTCAGCCCACGGCCGCGTCGCTGTCGGGAAATATCTGCGGCAATTGCAGCCGCACGCGGGTACCCGTCTTGTCCGAGTTCAAAATGAGCACCGCGCCGCAGCGTGCGGCGCGGTTTCTCATGTTGCGCAAGCCTCGTGCCGTCTGGCTCGCGTCTGCGGCATTGCCCGCGTCACAACGCGCAAAACCACAGCCGTCGTCCGCAACGCTGATCACCCCGTACGGCCCCCGGCCGTCATCGAGCGTCTCGATCGTGACAGCGATGTGGCGCGCCGCGGCGTGCTTGACCGCATTGGTCACGGCCTCGTCGAGAATGCGCACGATCTGGATCACATGCCATGGCCGCAGTTCGGGATGCAGCGGCAGTCCTTGCGGCGTCGCCACGCGCCAGTCGAGCACGATGTCGTGCGGCCGCAACTGCATCGCCGCGCGCTCCCGCCAGGAGCCGAGCGCGAGCATGAGGTCGCCGCCGATGTCGTCCATGGAATCGATGACGAGCCGAAGGTCCTTCAGCGCGGCGCGCGCGGCGTCCGTGATGGTCGTGCCCTCATGCCCGCGTTCGGAGAGTGCGACGATGCTGACGAGCTGGCCGCCGAGGCCGTCATGCAGGTCGCGCATCAGCCGTGTGCGCTCGTTGGCGAGCGCGGCGGCCCGTGCCCGTTCCTGCTCCCGGGCGAAGCTTGCCTTGAGCCGCTCCTCGGCTTCGCGGACGCGCGCGACGAGCCGGCCGGCAAAACTGTCGACCTGGTTCAGCGCGCGGGCGAAGCGCCAGGTCAGTCCGGCGCCGATGGCCACCAGCATCGCCGAATAAGATAGCCGAGAGACGAAAGTACGCTCGTTGGGCATGATGTCGAACACCGAGAGCATGTCGTGGGCCCAGCAGGTCAGTACGATGGTGACCGCGCAGCCGATCGTGAAGCTTGCCGCATCCTGCCGCCGCACCACTGCCGCCGCCGTGACACCAGCCATCAGCAACAGGCAGATGCCGACCGTGGGAATGCCGAGCACCAGGAAGAGGATGCGCGGCAGCGGCGGGCCCGCAACCAATCCGACTGCGAACACGACGAGGCCCGGTACGAACAGCAGCGTTCCGTAGCGAGGCCAGCGTTGCCGGAAGAACAGCACGCCGAACACCACGATCAGCGCGCTCTCGGTCGGCGCAGACGCGAGCAGCACCGCGGCGAGCCGCGACGAGGTGGCGGGAGGCACCGGCGCTGGCAGGAAAGCCTGCACGACGCCGAGCACCATTGCTGCCGCGAGCACGCCATAAACCGGCTCGCGGCGCCGCATCAGCCACATGATGGCGAGAATCACGGCGAGGATCGATTGCCAGGCCGAGAACACCACCGGCAGCGTGACGAACAGCAGCGTGCGGGTCTCGTATGCTCCGCGCAACGCATCGTCCGGGCCGACATAGACGGTGTCGAGGAAACCTCGCAGCGGCCCCCACACCAGCAGCCGCACCGTGATGTCGTTGCTGCCCTCGCGCAGCAGCGACGACGGGATCACCGCGATCTCCGGCGTGTTGCGGTCCGGCCTGTTGGCGCTGGGATCGCGGCGGGAGTCCAGGATCGCGACGCCGTTCACCGCGACCTCCACGCCGTTGCTGAAGCGCGGCAGGAAAACCGACCAGGCCGCATCAGCCGCATCGGGCGTGAAGACGAAGCGACCCGAATAGAGCGGCGGATCAGCGAGCGAATAACGCGAGGCGGTGAAATGCGGCAGCGTCACTGGCCGCACCATGCCACCTTCTCGCAAGGAAAATTCGCTCACGGCAAAGTCGTCGGGATCGCTCGGCTGGAGCAGCCGCAGGGCGAGGATGGTGCCGATCACGATCAGCAGCTGGAGCAGCAGATACGGCACCAGGCGGGCAAGCCGCAGCCGGCGCCGCGGACGCGTGATCACGACTTTCGCGGCGATCTCGCTCACAGTTTGATCAGGCCCTGCTGCACCGCCTCGAACACCGCTTCGCCGCGCGTGTGAACCTCGAGCTTGCGATAGATGTTCTTGATATGCCCGGGCACGGTCTGGCGCGACAGGCCGAGATGGTTCGCGATCTCCGCATAGCTGAACCCCTTGGCGATGCCCCAGAGGATGTCGATCTCGCGCGGCGTGAGCCTTGCGGTGTTGAGCGCTGGCCCGGGCGGCGGCTCGGCCGGGCTCTGCGCGCTACCTTGCGTCCTGCGCACGATGAAGCGCGCGATCGAGGCCGAGATCGGCGAATGTCCGGCGACCAGATCTCGCACCGTGGTGGCGATGTCGCTCGGGAACGCGTCCTTCAGGAGGTAGCCGGTCGCCCCGACCGTGATCGCGGAGATCACGCTTTCCTCGTCGCCGAGGGCGGAGATCACCATGATTTCGGTGGCCGGAAAGCGCTGCCTGGTCTCGCGGATCAGCTCGACGCCATGGCCGTCGGGCAGCCGCAGATCGGTCAGCAGAACGCGCGGCGCCGCCTCGCCGAGCGCGCGACGGGCTTCGCCGAGCGTGCCGGCGGTGCGTACACCGTAGCCGGCCTTCACCAGCGCGTCCTGAAGACGCCAGCAGGTCGGGGCGTCGTCTTCGACGAGGAGGATGGTGATGGCCTCACCCGTCTCGCCCTGTTCGGTCATGATCAAGGTCCCGGCCGCGTGTCCCCCGCGGCGCGCGAAGCCAAGCTTAATCGCGGCGCAGAGATCGCGACAGCCATAATCATGGGGCGCCTTACTTCTGCAGGGGACGGTCACAAGGTGCGATAGCGAGGCCGCATTAACCCGACCGCGGCGCGGGGACGTGAGAGATCGTATCTGCGGGTGGGTGGCTTAGCGTCAGCGTAACCCACCAGCTTCGTCCGAGATCAGGGAAACACGGTGGATTACGCTGTCGCTAACCCACCCCTATAGGCTCTCCACCCGCGGCGGCGGATATCGCCCCGCCAATACTGATAACGGCAGGCGCCGCTCGTCCTCCGGCAGTTCCAGCCAAGCCAGCACAACCGGCCGTTTCCAGTCACCGTCGCCGAAATCCATCGCCAGCCATTTCTGCGGCTCGGGTCCCTCGAGACCGCGGACCCAGACGAAATAGCGGGGGAGGTCGTCGAGGTCCGTCTCGGTCGTGCGTCTCCTGGCCATCACATGCTCGCTACATCGACACGCGTTGCCGTCAGGATATAGGCATCGGCTTCGGTGAAGTCGAACAGGCGGTGCATGCGTGGCCCAAAGGATATGAACGAACCCGCGATCGATGGCTGGGGTGACGCCTCGGACGGGACGACGAGGCTGATCAACTTGTGGTCCTTCAACCGCGTTATCGAAGGTCGAGCCACGATGCAGGGCATTGCGACGGGTCTTCTTCAAGGAGGAATCGCCGCGGGCTGTTTCACGAAATCTCGCTGTGCGCCTGGCTTGGGGGAGCGTTGAGCGGAAGCGCGGGCCATGTGTGCGATCTCGACAATTAACGGCTCATGCGCGGATCTCGTGACGGGGTAGCCGCTTTGCGTCGCGCCACCAACAACACGATCCTCAATGACAGCTCGCTGCCTACATGGCCCGTTGCAGTGTCGAGCAGAGCGAACGGTAGTCGGCTTTGACGGCGCCCGCAAAGCGATTTCCGTAAAATTGTTGCGCGATGTCGAAAAACTTGTCGGGCGTAAACGTGGGCGCCAATTTCCTGAGCACCTTCGCAGCCGCCTTTGCTTCAGCGTTCTTGCGCTGAAGGCCGAGCGCGCAAGTCAACTCGACCCACTGCGCGGGCGCATCGCTATAGAGTTCGATCGCATTGCGGGCGGCCGCTTCCATCTTCTCGAGTTCGCCCAGTTTCCAATGACACCAGCCCGCATAGTGAAACCAGCGGTGGCTTCGGGGGTCGCGCGGGCTGATCCGAATCGCCCGCGCGATCATGCGCAGGCTGTCGGCCGGATCGGCCCCCGCAACGCGATTTGCGTTCGCCAGCAGCGCCAACCCTTGCGGATCATGGGGGCTTCGCTCCACGGCATCGTTCAGCAGTTCGAGTGCCAGGTCGATATTGCCCGCACTGTAGATGGCGGCGTCGGCGCAGTTGACCAGAACAAACGAGTTCTTGGGATCGGTCTTGCGTGCCAGGGCCGCATATTCGAGAGCGAGCACGCGCTCCCCGGCCATTCGCGTGGACGCCGACCAGGTCGCGCGCCAGGTATAAACGGCGGCGAGGAGCGATTGCGCCATGGCATAGTCGGGGTCGATGGCGAGCGCCTGCTTGAGTTCGCCGATCGCACTGAAAAGACCTTGAGCGCTGCGATTGAACAGAACATACGCATTGGCGCGCTGCAGGCGGGTCCAGGCATCCAGGTTGTTGGGGCCCGCATCGAGCGCCCGATCAAGGTCCGCCATCATCAGAGCCGGCTGAAGCTGGCCCGCAACCGCCAGAACGATCCGGTTTCGGACCGCAAAGAATTCTCCAAGCTGCTCTTCGTAGCTGTTTGCCCAGATGTGAAGCCCGGAGCGACCGTCGATCAGGCGCGCATTCACCCGGACCGATTTGCCCCTTACCTCGACGCCGCCTTCCACGAGATACCTTACGCCGAGATCCGATGCGATCGTTCGCGCGTCGATCGTGGTGCCCTTGTAGACCATGCAGGATTGACGAGCGGTGACGAACACGGCTGGAATACGCGCCAGCGCGGTCGTGGTCTCTTCGGTCAGTCCGTCCGCCATGGCGACCTTTGAGGCAGCGCCGGGGCTGAGATCGACGAACGGAATGACGGCAAGCGTTGTAGCGGTCTCGATCGGGAGAGGACGCGTCGGCTGCGGTGCTGCGGCCGTACGATGCTGACGGTTGATCTCCGCGATCCAGTGTGTCGAAAAGCCGGACTGCGCCGAAGTGCCCTTGCGCGACCTCGCCGCTATCGTCTGGTCCAGCAGCCGCTTCATCGCGGCAGAAGGCTCCCCGCGGACATTCGTGGCATACACGCGATATCGTTCGATCGCCTCCGCGAGATCTTGCCGAAGCGCAGAGCTGCGCAGGAGACAGAGGTGCGCCTCTTCATTCCCCGGAGCGAGCGCAACCTGTTTCAGTGCCACTGCCTCGAGGTGAAGCGGATCGTCATCATCTTCCATGGCGCGCAATGCGTTGGCGAAACATTCGCTCGCCGCCTCGCGCAATCTCGACCGCGACAGCGCCAGCCAGTCGGCAAATGGCCCTTGCGTCAGAGCGGTTTCCTGCAGCAACTCGCCCCGCCAGATCGACGCGGCTTGCAACGCGTCGCCACCGGCTAGCGCTGCACGGAACAGTGCGACATCGGTCAGGATTTGCTCCGGCAGGCAGACGAAAGGGTCATTGCCCCAATCGCTGGGCGATGTGACGCCGATATCTTTCCTGAGCTGAACGAGTTCCTGACGAAGGCTCGAACGTCCCTGCTGTTCGGAGCGCTTGTCCCACAGCAATGTCGCGAGCCGCGCTCGGGTCCAGCTTTCGCCGGTCTCCATGGCCAGGCACGCGAGCAGCGCGCGCGAACGCCGGCTGCGAACCTCCAGTCTGCTCCCTTCGGCGTCAAGCGCCTCGAATGGACCCAGTATGTTTATCGTTAGAGGCCGCGCCATTTGGGTTTTGCTCGTCACTGCGGTGAATAATTCATCATGCAGCCGGATTTTGCAGCAGGTCCGGCGGGCGAACTGCGAAACATTATACCTGCACCTCCCGATCCGCCGATACAATCACCGTCAAAATCGCTGCTTCGGTTATTGACGCTGATTGGCGGCGACGCTTGCCGACTCCCGGACTAGACTCATTTCGAGCCAGGAACACGCGACCACGAACACGCGAGCAGAGTGGGCGAGACTGTAGTGCTCTTTGCTTGTCGGGCCACCGGATTTTTCCGCGCACCCGATTCCAGGGGTAAATTGGGACCAGTGATGATCAATGAAATGCGGACATCGATGTCGCCGGGCAGCTCTGATTGGCTTTATTTCCATCGGCGAGCGCAATGGCTGCCCAATAGTACATCATTGAGGCGCGCGCTACGGGGGCTGGCTTCGGTCGCGGCGATATTGTCGCTCGGCTGTGGCTCCGCCTCGGCTGCCGACTACACTGCCGGAGGCGGCGTCATTACCGCGCCCTCGGGTTTTGCGACGGCGGTCGGCTCTGGGGCCACTACGCTCGGAATCAGAGCGAGCGCGTTCGGCGCAAGCGCAACCGCATTCGGTGACGATGCCACGGCGGTGGGCGCCAACAACATCGCATCCGGCGCGAGCGCAACCGCTCTTGGTGCCGGCAGTAACGCCAATGGCGCTCAGGCAACGGCGACGGGAGTGAATAGCTTTGCGGCTGGCGTCAATGCAACCTCGAACGGAGTGAGCAGCTTCGCCAATGGCGACTTCGCGACTGCGATCGGTAAGTCCAGTAGCGCCGCCGGCGTCAGCGCCACCACGTTGGGTGCATTCAGCTCGGCAACCGGTACCTTTGCGACCGCAATCGGCGAGAGCAGCATTGCGAACGGCGCCCAGGCCACCGCGCTAGGCGTAAGCAGCAACGCCGCCGGCGCCAACGCCACCGCAACCGGCGTCAACAGCACTGCCAATGGTGACTTCGCCACCGCCATCGGCAAGTCCAGCAACGCCGTCGGTGTCAGCGCAACCACCTTGGGCGCGTTCAGTTCGGCCACGGGTACGTTTGCGACCGCGATCGGCGAAAGCAGCAATGCCAACGGCATCCAGGCAACCGCGGTCGGCGTCAGCAGCATCGCCAATGGCGCCAATGCGACTGCGACCGGCGTCTTGAGCAATGCCACCGGCTTTAATGCGACAGCAACCGGCGCCAACGCCATCGCCAACGGGCAATTCGCGACCGCGACCGGCGCCGGCGCAAACGCCACTGGGGCCGCCGCGACCGCCACGGGCCTGGGCAGCACTGCGACTGGCACCTTCGCGACCGCCACCGGCTTTAACAGCAGCGCCACCGGCGATACCGCGACTGCGACCGGCGCGGGGAGCGTTGCGAACGGGACCAATGCCACAGCCACGGGAGCGGCCAGCATCGCTGTCGGCGACGCCGCCACGGCATCAGGGGCATTGAGCAATGCGCACGGCAGCAATGCAAGCGCGACCGGCACGTTCAGCAATGCGGCAGGCGATTTTTCGACCGCGACGGGCTCGAACGCCACCGCAACTGGCGCCAATGCGACCGCGACGGGTGAGTCCAGCACCGCGACGGGCGCCAGCGCAACGGCCATGGGCCAACGCAGCGTCGCAAATGGCACGACAGCGAGCGCGTATGGTCAGCAGAGCTTGGCCAACGGCGATGCCACCACCGCCCTCGGCCAAGGCAGTACCGCCAGCGCGACCGGCGCGACGGCGATCGGCCGGGGCGCCTCGGCGCTGGCAGCAAACTCGGTCGCGATCGGCGCCGGGTCGGTGGCGACGCTGGCCAACACTGTGTCGTTCGGCACGCCCGGCAACGAGCGGCGGCTGACCAACGTCGCGGCCGGCGTCAATCCGACCGATGCGGTCAATATGAGCCAACTCTCGGGCCTTACGTCAGGCTTTCAGTCTCAGGTCAGTTCGCTGCAATCGCAGATCGGCGAGAACCGCACCGAAGCGCGGCGCGGCATTGCCGCCGCGGTTGCGACCGCGAGCGCTCCGATGCCTTCGGCACCGGGCAAGACGACGTGGCAGGTTCGCGGCTCGACATTTCAGAGTGAGGCCGGATTCGGATTTGGATTTGCCCATCGTCTCAACACCAGCATGCCGCTCAGCGTTGTCGGCGGGTACGGCAACGGCGGCGGTACCCAGCACACCGCTTATGTCGGGATCGGCGGCGAGTTCTGACGGCGGGTCTGTTGTGACCAGGATTCATCGTTGCGGAAAAGCAAGCCGATGATGCGGATGGTTTCGTATTCGATGGCGTCGCCGTCTGGCTTCGCGCACGGTGGCTTCGGCGAAGGGGCTGGAACGGCGATTGCGTGGTGACGGCAACGTGGTGAATGGCAGGCAATTTGACTGGCGGGCTTTGATGTTTGCGGTCGCGCTGACCGCGGCTGCTGCCGGTCACGCGGAAACGCCTCCGCCCGGGCCAAAACCCGCGCAGATCGACCGCAACGGCGTGCTGATGCTGGTCCGCTCCTCGCTGCTCGCACTCGACCACGCCAACAAGACCGGTAATTACACCGTGCTGCGCGATATCGGCGCCCCCGGCTTTCAATCCAACACCGCAGCCCGGCTCGGCGAAATCTTTGCCAAGCTGCGCAACGACAACCTCGATCTCTCCGGTGTCGCCGTGATTGATCCGCAGCTCAATCTGCTGCCGCAGATCGAAGCCAACGGCCTGATGCATATGGCTGGATTCTTTCCCTCGGTCCCGAGCCAGGTCAATTTCGACTTGGCGTTCGCGCCGGTGAACGGCCAGTGGCGCTTGTTCGGCATCTCGGTGTCGATCGGGCAGAGCGGGCCCGCGGCGCCCGACACGCCTCCCGTTGCGCAACAGCACCCACCGACAAACGGGGCCAAGCAAGCTCACGAAAATGGAGCCAGGCCGGCAGCAAAGCCAGCGCCTGCGACCAGGCTCGCGCCGGCGGAGAAGCCAGCCGACAATCCGCCGCCCAAATAGAATGGAGGTGGTTTCCGAGCGTCCGCCCGACGCGCAAAACACCTGCATTGGCTTTCGTCGACTTGATGATTCCGGCCGCTATCTGTCGGAGCGTGATTCTGCGAATGCGCGGGAAGCCTGCAGCTGCGGGGCCGCGAGTGAACCGACGAACAATCGATTCCACACGCCCGAGAATTGAAGACGATCACCGTCAAAATTGTCGCCTCAACTATTGACGCCAATTGGTGGAGACGTCCGCCGTCGTCACGGACTATTCTGGTGCGCTCTATGAATGAGCTCACACAACGAAATAGCCGAGCCTGCTACTGTCGAAACTAATTTCGCCGTTCACGGCCGCTTGAGAAGACGACAGCAATGCGAGGATACCATGCCCACCTTCATCAGAATTGCCGCCGACATCGAGGAGCCCGCGAAGCTTCTCAGCGATGAGCTGCGTGCAGTGGCGCTATTCGGCGGCATCGGATTATTGGTGTTGCTGATCGCAGTGAGCACCGGTGTGCAAGGTGTATGGCTCTGAGATGATCGGGTGCGAGGCGCGACCAATCTGATTGGCAATTTGGGCGCAGCGCCGGATTCCAGGCTTTCGAATCACAACGAAGATCGGAGCGCGTGCCATGTTTGAAGCAAATCGCCGGATCGTCCTTCAGTCCATCGCCATCGGTGCCGGCACCTTCGCCGCCTCGCAATCCCTTGCCGCCGGACCTGACGGCCATGCAGCCGGATACGAGGTCTCCGCCGCCTCGGAAGACCTGAAGACGATTCCGCGCAAGTCCGGCGATCCCGTGGTGTTTACCGCCTCGCTCGACAAGGGGCCGATCAAGGCAACATCCGGAGGGTGGGCGCGGGAAGTCACCACACGTGGACTGCCCATCGCCACCGATATCGCCGGAGCGCATCTGTTCATGAATGCGGGCGGTGCCCGCGAGATGCATTGGCACAATTCAGCCGAGTGGGCCTATGTCGTCGATGGTCATTGCCAGGTTACCGTGGTTGACCCGGAGGGTGTCGCCGAGGTCGTCAATCTCGGGCCGGGCGATCTCTGGTACTTCCCCAAGGGCCACGGCCACGCCATCCAGACGCTCGGGCCGACGCCCTGTCACGCCATCCTCGCGTTCGACGATGGCCTGTATTCGGAACATGGCACGTTCGGCATCAGCGACTGGATGAGCCGTTACGACACAAGGGCCCTTTCGCAAGCATTCGCCGTTGCGGACGAGGCTTTCGCACAAATTCCCAAGGCAGAGACCTACATCATGCAGGGCGAGGTGCTGGCGCTCGATGGTCCGCAGGCGCGTTCGGCGCGCGAATTGGATCACTCGCGCACCCATCGCCACGCCATGATGGCTCAGAAGCCGAGAGTGAGCACGCCGGGAGGCGCACTCTATGTGGCGTCTTCCAGGGAATTTCCGATGTCGACGACGTTGACGGGAATGGTTCTAAAACTGAAGCGCGGTGCGATGCACGAACCGCATTGGCACACCGATGCCAATGAATGGCATTATGTGCTGAAGGGACGAACGCGGGTCACGCTGTTCGCGCCCGACAAGCGCGTCGCTGTGGCCGAGCTTGCGCCGGGCGAGTGTGCCTACATCCCCCGCAATTGCGGACACTCGATTCAAAACGTCGGCCCGGAGAATGCTGAAGTCGTCGGCGTGCTTGACAGCGGCACCTATCACGAAAGCTCTCTGTCGGATTGGCTGTCGAAGGCGCCGCGCCATCTGCTCGCCAACAATTTTGGCCTTGCGGAAAAGGATGTTGCCAATTTCAACAGGAAGCGGCTGGTGATTGTCCCGCCGGTCACCCCCGCCTGATTTCCGCAGGCCGCGTGAACAGTTGCCTGTTTCAGCCGAACTTGTACGGAAGCAGGCGTTCGCCAAAAGGTTCGCCTCGCCAGATCGATTGAAGGCCCGCGACGATTTCCGCCCCGTAGACGGCGTATGGAATTTCGATCGACTTCAGCCAGGGGGCGACCCACTGGTTCAGCGGCGTGCCGTCGATGCTGACCACATCGCAATCGCCAGGGATTTTCAGGCCGCGTTCGAGCGCGCTCCGGTTCACGCCATAGGCGATTTGGTCGCTCAAACAGAGAATGGCGTCTGGCGTGTGGCTGCCGCCGAAAATGCGGGTGCCGGCGTCATAGCCGACCTGGAGATGCGATCGACCTTCCCCCTCCGCCCGGATGATCCCCTCGTCGGACCAACCACGCTCCCGCAGTCTGGCCAGGAAGCCTGATAGGCGATCCCGCGATGCGGACGAGCCCAGCCGCGGAAAAACAACAGCGGGCGTTCGCCGCCCAAGATTGGCGAAATAGTCGGCCGCAGCAGCACCTGCTGCGCAATCGTCGATTCCGACGAACAGGCCGTTGCCGATCGGATTGCGGCGGCTCACGAACACCGTCGGGGCGCCGGACGCGGACAACTCGCTCAACGCCGGGCTTGGCACCGCCGCAACGAGGATATAGCCGCACACCATCTGGGCCCGCATCGCGTAGAGATATTCGTCCTGAAGTTCGGGGCGGTCGTGCGTATCGCACAGGATCATCACGTAGCCGGCCTCGCGCAGCGCAGCCTCAGTGGAGCCTGCAATGGTCGCCATGGCCGGATTGTCGAGGTTGGCCGCGATCATCGCCACAAGCTGGCTTTGGCCACGCTGGAGTGCCCGTCCCACTGGATTTGGCCGGTAGCCGACGGCCTCGATCGCGTCGAGCACCCGCGCCACCGTGGCCGGGGAGGCGCGGCGCATCTCGCCGTTGACGATCCGCGAGACGGTCGACACCGAAACGCCGGCGCGGGCCGCGACCGTGGCAAGTGAGACGTGTTCCCGCATCGGATTCCGTTCGGGCTGATTCGGTCGTCTTGTCATAGTCATCCGAAGCGGTCGCTGTCGAGTTTCTCCGGGACGGTTGCGGGACAGTTTGGAATCAGATTGACAACTTGGCAAACGTTTGCCAAAGCTGTTTTTTGAAGGAAACGTCCGCGCTGAGAATCCGGCCGAGAACGGACCCAGCGCCTATCTCGCACAGCCCGACCGGGCTTGCGCGAGCCGAGAGGAGACTGACCATGCGTGTCGTTACGCCCCTTATCGCGTCTTGTGCGCTGTCCCTGCTGGCCGTCACCGCGTTCGGCGGGCCGGCCACGGCAGAGACCACCACGCTGCGCATGACCTGGTACTCGGACGGCAACGAGGGCGAGGTCATGGCCGACCTGCTCAAGCGATTCCATGAGCAGAACAAGGACATCGAAATCGTCCTCGATCAGGTGCCCTACAAGGCGGTCAACGAGACCTTGCCGGTACAGCTGGCCTCCGGCCAAGGCCCCGATATGGCGCGTATCGTCGATATGGGCGGTCTGTCGCGCTTCGCGCTTGATCTGCGCCCCTTCCTCAAGGATCCCGCCTACTGGGAAACCAACTTCGGCCCCTTCCTCGAATGGATGCGTCCGGCGGGCGATACGCAGGCAATTCCCGGCTTCATGACCCAGCTCACCGTCACGGGTCCCTTCGTCAACAAGACCCTGTTCGAGCAGGCCGGCGTCGCGATGCCGGGCGAGAAGTCGACTTGGGAGGACTGGGCCAAGGCGGCGAAGCAGGTCGCGGACAAGGTCCAGGTGCCGTTCCCGCTGGCGCTCGACCGCTCGGGCCACCGCTTCTACGCGCTCGCGTTATCGCAAGGCACGCAGGGGTTCGGCGCGAATGGCGAGCCGCAAGTCATCGACGACGGCCTCAAACGCGCGGCGCAGCTCGTTTACGACTGGCACAAGTCCGGCGTGATGTCGAAAGAGCTGTGGGGCTCGGTCTCCGGCACGGCCTATCGCGGCGCCAACGACGAATTCAAGAACGCGCAGGTCGTCATGTATCTGTCCGGATCCTGGCAGACCGCTCAGTTCGCCAAGACCATCGACAACGCCTTCGACTGGGTGGTGGTGCCCAATCCCTGCGGCCCGGGCGGCTGCAGCAGCATGCCGGGCGGCGCCGGTCTTGTCGCTTTCAAGACGACCCAGCATCCCAGGGAAGTTGCGCGGGTCATGGAATATCTCGCCAGCGAACCGGTGCTGGCGGAGTTCTATTCGCGCTCGCTGTTCGTGCCCGGACACCTTGGGCTCGCGAAGAAAGGCATCGACTATCCGACAGCGAGCCCGGATGCGGCCGCCGCGCTGAAGGTCTTCACCGCAAGCGCTGCCCAGATTTCTCCGATCGCCTACCGCATCCAGGGCTATAGCGACAGCCGGATCATCCTCAACGCCGTCATCAGCCGTCTTGGGCAGGCGGTCTCCGGCGAGACGACGCTCGAGGATGCCTACAAGCGCATCCCCGCCGACGTCGCGCAGCAGATCGCCGAGCGCAACAAGAAGTGACGATCACTCGGTCACCGGGCCGGAGGACCAGCGCGATGTCCGACATTCCATCCATTTCTCGACCGGTGCACTGCATGGCAGCGAGCGCGCTGGCACGGCTGGGCGGCGCGGCGGTCCTGCCGGCCGGTGCGGCGTTGCGACTGCTCGATGCGCCGATGCGCTGGCTGCAGCGCATGGTCGGCGCGCGGCGCATGGCGTATGTGTTCCTGCTGCCCAACTTCGTTTTCTTCGGCCTGTTCGTGTTCCTGCCGATCGGCATCAACGTCGTGTTCTCGGTGACCGGCGGCACGGCGCTGTTTCCATCGCAACGCCCCTACGTCGGGAGCGAACAGTTCGCCTATCTGTTCGACTGCGGCTCCTATATCGATCCGGCGAGCTGCCGCGAGGACCATTTCTGGCGCGGCGTCGCCAACACCGCGAAGTTCATCGTGTTTCAGGTGACGGCGATGGTGCTGTTTTCGCTCCTCACCGCGCTTATCCTCAACATGAAGATCCGTGGACGTGGCTTTTTCCGCGCGGTCTATTTCTTTCCCGTGCTGCTGTCACCGGTGGTGGTCGCGCTGATCTGGAAATGGATCCTGCAGCGCGACGGGCTCCTCAATGCCGCGATAACCACGCTCGGCGGCCAGAAGATCCTGTTCTTCGTCGATCCCGGCTGGGCGATGTTCTGGGCGGTGTTCGTCTCGGTGTGGGCGCATATGGGTTTCTACACCCTGATCCTGCTCGCTGGCCTGCAGGCGATCCCGGCCGATCTCTACGAGGCGGCCGAAATGGACGCGACGCCGCGCTGGCGCGTGCTGCTGCGCATCACCCTGCCGCTGCTGTGGCCGAACATGATCGTCGTGATCGTGTTGGCGTTGATCAAGGGCGCGCAGACGTTCGACGAGGTGTTCGTGCTGACCGGCGGCGGTCCCGGCACCGCGACGCTGATGGTGGTGCAGTACATCTACGAGACCGGCTTCTCCAACCAGGTGCAGAATTTCGGCCTCGCCGCTGCGGCCTCTGTCGTGCTCGGCGTCGTCCTTTTCGCCCTGACACTGCTGCAATTCGCCGCCGCGCGACGCAAAGAGGTCTGAGATGGCAACCATGCGCCTTTCAAATATGCTTCGTCAGCGTCGCAACGGGCAAGGTCGGCCGCTGCATTGGACCGACATCGCGGCCTACGTCTATCTCGCGCTCGGCGTCGTCCTCATGTTCGGCCCCGTGCTGTGGCTCGTCCTGTCGTCGTTCAAGACCCAGAGTGCATTGCTGGAATTTCCGCCGTCACTGCTGCCGTTCGCACAGGTCGAAGTCGCGGTGCCCGGTCAGTCGCAGAAGCTGCCGCTGTTCCGCGCCACGCTTCCCGACGGCACGGTCCGCGAACTGGCGCAGGTTCGGCGCATTGGGCTGATCGCCCAGATGGTCGACCCCGCCGATCCGTCGCAGCAATTCCGCGTCGCGATCGACAAGCGCGAACCGGTGCGCGGCATCGCGCTCGCGACCGAGAATTACAGTGAACCGCTGCAGCGCTTCGCCTTCATGCGTTTCCTGTCCAACTCGGTGTTCGTGACGGTGGTCGCCACGCTGATCACGCTGCTGATCAATTCCATGGCGGCCTATGGGCTTGCCGTCTACCAATTCCCCGGCAAGCAGGCGGCGACCCTCGCGGTGATCGGGACGTTGATGATCCCGATGACCATCATTCTCGTGCCGGTCTATCTGGTCGTGACCGAGCTCGGCCTCGCCAACTCGCTTTGGGCGGTGATCCTGCCGGGTGCGGCGACGCCGACGGGCGTCTTCCTGCTCCGGCAATACATGCTGACCTTGCCGAAGGATCTGATCGAAGCTGCGCGGATGGACAAAGCGTCCGAGTGGCAGATCTATTGGCGCATCGTCCTGCCGCTGACCCTGCCGGCGCTCGCGGTTCTGGCGATTTTCTCGATCATGTGGCGGTGGAACGAATTCCTCTGGCCGCTCGCGGTATTGACCAAAACCGAGGTTTACACCCTCCAGATCGCGCTGAACGCGTTCCAAGGCGAACTCCAGACCCAGTGGCATTTCCTGCTCGCCATGACGGTGGTGACGCTCATTCCCGTCGCGCTCGTCTTTGTATTCCTCCAGCGCTTCATCACGACGGGCATCGGCTCGACGGGAATGAAATGACCGATCGGGGCTAACGACCATGGCTGAACTGAAGCTCACGGGCGCACGCAAATCGTTCGGCACCATCAACGTGCTGCACGGCATCGATCTCGCGGTGAAGGACGGCGAATTCGTCGTCTTTGTCGGCCCTTCCGGGTGCGGAAAATCAACGCTGCTGCGCGTCATCGCCGGCCTCGAAAACGTCACCAGCGGTGAGGTCCATATCGACGGCGAGCGCGTCACCCATCTGCCGGCCTCCGAGCGGGGGCTCGCAATGGTGTTCCAGTCCTATGCGCTTTATCCGCACATGAGCGTGCGCAAGAATATGGGCTTTGCGCTCGAGAACATGGGGCTGAAGCCTGCCGACATCGAGGAACGGGTTGAGCGTGCCGCCGCCATGCTGCGGCTCACGGACTATCTCGACCGCAAACCCAAAGCGCTGTCCGGGGGACAGCGCCAGCGCGTCGCCATCGGCCGGGCCATCGTGCGCGATCCGAAGATATTCCTGTTCGACGAGCCGTTGTCGAACCTCGACGCGGAGTTACGCGTTGCGACGCGCAAGGAGCTTGCGGCGCTGCATGCCAAGCTCGGCGGCACGATGATCTATGTCACTCACGATCAGGTCGAAGCCATGACGCTCGCCGACCGGATCGTGGTGCTCAAAGCCGGCCGGATCGAGCAGATCGGCACGCCGCTTGAACTCTACAACCGACCCGCGAACGCCTTCGTCGCCGGCTTCATCGGTTCGCCTCGCATGAACCTCCTTCCCGCTACGGTGATTTCCGACGACGGCACGTTCCGCGTCACCATCGGCGACCGCGAAGTCGTGCTGCCTCGCGCGGCATCCGGGCTCACTGCCGGGGCGGGCGTGACGCTCGGCATCCGCCCCGAGCATATCGACGTCGTGCCCGAGACGGGCATGCTCGCAATAACGGTCGATCTCGTCGAACGGCTTGGCGGTGAGACCTTCATCTATGCCTCGGCGCCCGGGCTGCCGCAGATCACGCTGCGCCAGGATGGCCAGTCGCAATTGTCCCGCGGCGATGCGGTCGCAATCCAGTTCGCCCCCGACCACCTTCACGTCTTCGACGCAACCGGCGCGGCCATCGCGCGACCCTCATAGAATCCTGAGCCTCATGAAAGCCCTGACCCACGGCCGCTTCCGCGGCCTCGACGGCCACGCCGCGCTGTTTGATCTTGCAACCGGACCGGCGGCAGCCCCGCTCGCCACACTCCGTATCGCAATCCTCGAGCGCGACATCGGCCGCGTCACCTTGCGCCGGCCTGAGGGTTATCGCCTCGATCGCGGCTGGGCGATCGCCCCGAACCGCATTGAACCGCCATTCGAGGGGCGGCTGCGCGACGATGTCACAGGTTTTGCAAATCCGGTGCCGACGGCGTGGGAGGCCGGTGGCATCGTCACTGTCGCGGCCGGCGGTCTCACCGCGCGGGTGCGACTCGATCCGTTCGGCATAGCCTGGTACCGCGATGGCGAGGACCGGCCATTCCTGCGCGACCGCCCGACCCAGGCTTATTTTCTGTCGCGCAACAACGGCGCGTTGCTGCACGCGATGGAACGGCACGAGGACGAACGCCATTACGGCCTCGGAGACAAGGCCGGTCCGCTCGATCGCACCGGCCGGCGCTTCGCCATTGATGCCGTCGATCCCTGCGGCTTCGACGCCGAGCTGTCCGACCCCCTCTACAAGATGCTGCCGTTCTTCATCGTTGATGGCGCACGCGGCGCACACGGCATCTTCTACGACAATCTCGCCCTCGGCTCGGTCGATCTCGGCTGCACGCTTGACAATTATCACGGCCTATTCCGCAGCTATCGCGCCGAGGACGGCGACCTCGATTATTACGTGCTCGCCGGCCGGACGGTGCCCGCGGTCACGCGCCGGTTTTCCTGGCTGACCGGCGGACAGGCTTTTGCGCCGCGCTGGACGCTCGGTTTTGCCATGACGACGATGACCATCGCCGACGCGCCGGATGCGGATGCACGTATCACCGGCTTCATCGAAGATTGCAGACGCCACCGCATTCGTTGCGACAGCTTTCACTTCGGCTCCGGCTATACTTCCATCGGCGACCGTCGCTACGTCTTCAACTGGAACCGCGACAAATTCCCGAATCCGTCCGCCACGATGGCGCGACTGAAGGCAGCCGGCATGCAGCCGGTCACCAACATCAAGCCCTGCCTGCTCGACGATCATCCACGGCTCGCCGAAGCCAAGGCGAGCGGCATTCTGGTCGGCGACGGCGAGACCGGCGAGCCCGCGGTGGCGCAGTTCTGGGACGGCCTCGGCTTCCACGTCGACTTCACCAACCCGAAGGGCCGGCAATGGTGGGCGAACGGCATCCGCGACGCCTTGCTCGCCTTTGGCGTAACCGCGGTGTGGAGCGACAACAACGAATTTGAGATCTGGGACGAGGATGCGGTCTGCGACGGCGACGGGCGACCGTTTCCGCAAGGGCTCGCCCGTCCCGCGCAGGCCCTGCTGATGCATAAGCTCGCCTACGAGACCCAGGCCGCGCAGGCGCCGGACAAACGGCCCTATACGATCACGCGCGCGGGCAGCGCCGGCATTGCCCGCTACGGCCAGACCTGGAGCGGCGACAACGAAACCGCCTGGAAGACGCTGCGCTACAACCTGACCCAGGGCCTCAACATGAGCCTGTCGGGGCTTTATAATATCGGCCACGACGTCGGCGGCTTTCACGGCCCTTCGCCCGGCCCGGAACTGCTCTGCCGTTTTGTCGAGTTCTGCGCGCTGTGGCCGCGCATGGTGATGAATTCCTGGAAGGCGAGCGGCATCGTCAACACGCCCTGGATGCATCCCGGTGTGATTCCACAGGTCCGATCCGCCATGGAACTCCGCCACAGCCTTATCCCCTATCTGTACACGCAGATGTGGCGCGCAGCAGTGGAAAACGTGCCGGCGGTGCGCCCGCTACTCTGGGATTTCGCCTCGGATACGACGGCAGCAGCTGTCGAGGACGCTTTCATGCTTGGCCCCGATCTCCTCGTCGCTCCGGTGCTGGAAGAGGGGGCGACGACGCGCGAGGTCTATCTGCCCGTCCATCCCGACGGCTGGTACGACTGGCATGACGGCACACCATTCGACGGCGGCCGCACCGTTACCGTGGCGGCGCCTCTTGGCCGGCTACCGGTGTTCGCACGCGCGGGCTCGATCGTTCCGATCGAAGACGAGAAAGGGCTGACGGCGATCGCATTCGGGGCGCCCCATCGTGGTGGCTTCGGCCTTCTCTATGTCGATGATGGCGAGACGGCGGACTGGCGCAAGGCGGGCATGGCGATCGAACTCCGCCTCCGCCCCGACGATGCCGGCTTCGTTCTCGATGTCAGCGGACGAGACCCGGCGCCGCCAATCCGCGTCCGCGGCGTCGGCGTGCCGAACCTGCGTCTTGCCGGCAAGGCGGAGTGACGAAGGCAAACGCACTCACATTACTACTCACCTCCTCACGTTATCAGATCACGCGTTGTCGAAAGCTTTAAGGGACGGTTGCACCGATTGCCTCAATGAGTATCTGTTCACCCATCTCAACGAGGCCCGCCAGATCATCGAGGAAGGGAGGATCGACTACAACACCAGCCGACAGACACGAGCCTCAACGGGCTCGTACCAACAGAGTTCGCACCCTCCGCGATTCCGAGTCAGTCCTTTGCTCGGCCAAGCCAGATCGCGACCGCACCGGCGAGCAACACAGCGGCCGAAATGAGCAGCGAGGCATGTGCGCCCGCAATGAACACGTTGTTGCCTCCGACCAGCGAGCCGAATAGGGCAACGCCAAGCACGCTGCCGGTCTGCCGCGTTGCGTTCAAAACGCCCGCGGCGATGCCGGATCGCGACTTCTCGACACTGCCGAGCAGCGTCGAGGTCAAGGACGGCACGAGCAAGCCGAGCCCGCCGCCGAGGATCATAAGCTGAGTGCCGATAGTCCCGTAGCTGGTGCCTGAGGCCATAGGCAGCAGCGCAACGCAGCCCGCGGCGGTGATCACACAAGCCAGTGCAATGGTTTGCGGCGCGCCGAGGCGCTCGCTGACCGATGCGGCGACGAGGTTGGTGGGCAGCACCATGCCCATCATGGGCACGAAAGCGAGGCCTGTTGCGAACGGCGACCAGCCGTTGATTTTCTGGAAGTAGAGACTGAGCACGAAGATCAGGCCGTAGAACGCGATGTTGAAGAGGAGCCCAACCAGAGCGGTCAGCGCAAACATGCGGTGGCGGAACAACGAGAGTGGCAGCATCGGTTGTCGCGCGCGCGCCTCGCGCCATACGAACAGGAGTCCGATCACGGCCGCTGCCACGAAGCCCATGATGACGAGCGGATGGCTCCAGCCGAGCATGCCGCCTTCGATCAGGGCGCCGGCCAGCGTGCCGAGGGTTGCAACGGCCGCGATCTGTCCCGGCAAATCGATCTCGCGCTGCGCGAGCCGCGGCGTCTCCTCGGCGTAACGCCAGGCAAGCCAGAGGCCGGCGGCGCCAATCGGCAGGTTGACGAGAAAGATCGCGCGCCAGCCGACCAGCGTGATCAGCGCGCCGCCGACAAACGGCCCCGAAGTCAGTGCGACGCTCGCACCTGCGGCCCAGAAGCCGACTGCGCGGCCGCGCGCCTTCGGATCGGCATAGGCATGATTGAGCAGCGTCAGCGAGTTCGGCACCAGGATCGCTGCTGCCAGGCCCTGCACGGAGCGTGCGGCGATCAGGAATATCGCCGACGGCGCCAGCGCGCAGGCGAGCGAAGCCAACGTGAAGATCGCAAAGCCCGCGATGAATATCCGTTTGGCGCCGACGCGGTCACCGAGCGCGCCGGAGGTCAATATGAAGGCCGCGAATGCGATGGTATAGGCGGTCACCACCCATTGCAGCTCGGCCACGCTACCGCCGAGCGAAGTGCCGATGCTGCTCAGCGCAGTATTGACGATCGTGATATCGAGCTGCACCACGCCAAGGCCGAGGCTCGTGGCAGCAAGTGCCAGCGCCGTCGCGAGCGGCGAACGGGATGACGTGTTGTCGGAGTGGGCTAGTTCCGGCTGCCTTGTATTGAACGAAGTGGTTTGCATTGATCACACTCAGTTGCCTGTGAGAATTTGACGGCCCAGATCAGCCCGCTTTGCGATGGTCATTCGATGCCAACCGAATATTCGGAGCCGAGGGATGATCTTTCTCCTCGTCGCGGCATGTCTTCACCGGGCCTACTGGCGTCCAGGCAACCTATGTTTCGTGATCGATCCAGTCTCGCGGAAACACTACGGTCTTGACCGAAGTATTCGTACTTGGCACTGCGTCCTTATCGGCGTACGAGACGGGCATGGACACGGGACCCAAAATCGCCCAAGTCGCAGCGCTCATCGGCGACCCTGCGCGCGCCAACATGCTGAGCGCGCTGATGGATGGCCGAACGTTGACCGCCTCGGAGCTCGCCTATGTGTCTGGCGTGGCGCCGCAGACAGCGAGTGGCCATCTTGCGAAACTTAGCGACGCGGGATTGCTCGCGCTCGCAAAGCGGGGCCGACGGCGATATTTCCGCCTGGCCTCTCCGCACGTCGCGCGCGTGCTAGAAGGTCTCATGGTCGTGGCGCAGGACGGCCCCGCCCGGCAGCGCAATCTCTGGCGCGGTGGAGAAACGCTCCGGCACGCGCGCACGTGCTATGACCACATGGCCGGCCGCATCGCCGTCGCAATCGCCGACCGGCTGGTCCAACAGTCGTTTATTCTGCTCGACGAGGATGGCGGGCAACTCACCGACGCCGGCCGGTCATTCTTCAATGAGTTGGGCGTCGATCTTCGCCTCGCCTCCAAGCGCCGGGTGTTCTGTCGCCCCTGTCTCGACTGGAGCGAGCGCCGGCCGCATCTGGCCGGGGCAGTCGGCGCCGCCATTCTTGATCACGCTCTCGAGCACGATTGGGTCGAGCACGTCAGGGATAGCCGGGCGCTCGTCGTAACCCCGGTTGGCGTTAGAGAACTCGCCACAATGTTCGGCATCGAGGGCGCACCCCCGATGGACGGTCGCGATGGGCGTGTTGGGTCACTATCCGTCCTAGCTGGGACGCGGCTTACGGATGAAATGTGAGTAGATGCTAGAGTTGCCATGGGCAGCAGGCGCGGTCCATGCGGGACTCGTCTCCACAATCGCCGACCGGAATCGAACCCGGCTCAGACTCGAAATCTTTGGAGGAGACAGGCGAGCGCTTGACGGTCTCCGCGAATTGCCGCTCCAGGAAGAGTTTGCGGGGAACCCGGCGCATCGCTGACAGAACGCGTCTGTTGCGGATGCCGCGGCAGGCGATCTGAAAGTGGACCTAAGGCTCATCGATCGGCCGACCGATTGATCAACTCGGGGCGCCAAACATTTTCGAACAGGAACAAAAGCAATTCGCTCGCGGTTGTTCATTGCGGCGTGCAGACCGCCTGAAGCAGACGTCAATCGATCAGGCGCACGATCAAGACAAAAGCGGCCTGCGGTGCGCGGCAGCTCAGGCTGGTCGCTTGGAGATCGCAGAAGCGGTCGTCGCAATCAGGTCGCAATCAGCCGGAATGGAAATCGGCGCTCAACGATTTGTACCCCCAATTTCCGGCCTTCAGCGTCCCGCCGTCCGAGAACAACGGTCGAGGTTTCAATGCGGACATTGGGCAGGGTTGACGAACACCGTACCGCAGATCGCGATCGCCTTCTTGCATGCGCTCTTGCCGGCATAGCGGGCGCTATCATTGGTGCTGCGCTGACACGCTCCCACCCCGGCGGTCGCGAGCCCAATCGCCATACGCAATTGGCACAGCTCAATGGTACGCCCGCGCGGCGGTACTATAGCGGCTTCAATCCCCAACGGGCGGTTGCCATCGCCGACCTCCGAGCGATGGCTCACAAGCGGCTGCCGCGGTTTGCACTCGAATATCTTGAGGGTGGAGCGGAGGATGAGGCCGCGCTGCTCGGTGAGCGGCGCGCCTTTGCCGATTGGCGTTTCCTGCCGCGGACTCTGGTCGATGTTTCCGGCCGCACGCTCGCAACCAGCATCCTGGGCCAATCTGCCGCCATGCCGCTTGTGGCTTCACCGACCGGCCTCAACGGCATCCTGCACGCGCATGGTGATTGCTTGCTGGCTCAGGCTTCGCAGCAGGCGGATATTCCGTTCGTCCAGAGCACGATGTCGAACGACACAATGGAAGAGGTGGCGCGGGCCGCGCCCGGCGTGCGCCATTGGTGGCAGCTCTATGTCTTTGGCGGGGACGAGATCTGGCAGGAGCTTCTGCGCCGCGCGGAGCGAGCGGGGTGCGAGGCCCTCGTGCTGACGACCAATGCCCAAATCTTCGGCGATCGCGAATGGCAGCGACGCAATCAGATCGGAAACGCCCGGCTTTCGGCGTCCGCGGCGCTCGAAAGCCTCACGCATCCGCTCTGGTTTGCCGAAAATCCGCTGTCGCTGGGACTACCAAAATTTGCCAACATCATCGACTTCGTTCCGAAGGATCAGCGCAGCTTCTTCGCGGCCTCGAACTGGGTCCGAGCGCATCAACCGACCTCGCTGAGCTGGGACACGGTTGCAAAGATACGACAGCGCTGGAACAAGCCGTTCATTCTCAAGGGCATTCTCTGTCCCGACGATGTGCGGCGCGCGCTCGATAGCGGCGCGGATGGAATCGTGCTGAGCAGCCACGGCGGGCGCCAGTTGGACTGGACGATCGCGCCGCTTGATTTGCTGCCGGTCGCACGCGAGATCGTTGGTGAAAAGATCGCGCTTTACATGTCCGGTGGTGTCCGGAGAGGAACCGACCTGCTCAAGGCTTGCGCGCTCGGCGCCGACGCAGTTTGGGTCGGGCGGGCGCTATTGTATGGGCTATGTGCGGCCGGCGCTGCAGGCGCCGCACGCGCGCTCGCGATCATCAAGGCCGAGGCATTGGACGCGATGGGCTTGTTGGGAGCAAACCGCATTGAGGAGCTTGATTCGCACCTGCTGGCGCACGCCGGGCGCGTGGCCTGACACAGCCCCTTGGGGAACCAAAGGAAGCCAGCCGCGTCAGATTCGTGCTGGCTTGCCCATTGACGCAAGAGTTCCCAGCCGCAGAACCAGCGTCGCGCTGGTCCCGATCCAATGACATGAAGTCACGGAGGCTGAACTTGGACCGGCAGATGTCCCGCGCCAGAGGACCTCGTCAGCCGGAGATCAGAGACTACGCGATCATCGGCGACTGCAGAACCGCTGCGTTGATCTCGCGGGAGGGCTCGCTTGATTGGCTGTGTCTGCCGAATTTCTCCAGCACCAGCGCATTTGCTCGCCTGCTCGACCTGAATGCAGGTCACTTCTCGATCAGGCCGTCTGCTCCCTTCGCCGTCGAACGCCGCTATTTGCCGGCGACTGCCGTGCTCGAGACAACGTTCAAGACCGACAGCGGCGTCGCTCGAGTGATTGATCTCTGCCCGATCTCGGACAGCATCGGATCGCTCCTTCCCATGCGCGAGATCTTGCGCATCGTCGAGGGCGTCGCAGGTTCCGTCGACCTGGAGATCGAATTCGCGCCGCGACTTCAGTATGGGCGTGTGCGATCCACCTTCCGCAAGATGACCGATGCCGTATGGCGCTGCGGGAGCACCAACGAGTTGCTCTTGCTCAACAGCAATGTCGAGCTCGCTGATCACGGATCGATGCTGAGCGCCAAGCTGCATACGACGGAGGGCGAGCGGGAACACTTCAGCCTCTCGTATGTCGAATGCGACGTCGGAACGATCGCTCCGGTCGGAGCACATGCCGACGCGCGTTGCGATCGCACGATCGCATGGTGGCAGGATTGGAGCCGTACCTGCAACTTTCCCGGGCGCGAGCGCGATATCGTGTTGCGAAGCGCGATAACGCTCAAACTCATGACGTTCTGTCTCTCCGGCTCTATCGTGGCTGCACCCACCACGTCCGTTCCGGAGGCGATCGGTGGCGAGCGCAATTGGGATTATCGATACTGCTGGCTGCGCGATGCAGGGTTGACCATGAGCTCGCTGGTCGATCTCGGGTTCCACGAGGAGGCCTCGACCTATTTGGGCTGGTTGTTGCACGCGACGCGTCTGACGCGGCCGAATCTTTGCAGCCTTTATGACGTTTATGGGCGCACGAACTTGCGTGTGCAGATTGCCGAGTGGCTCTCCGGCTACATGAACACGGCGCCGGTTCGCATCGGAAATGACGCAATCGAACAGCTTCAGCTCGACGTGCACGGCCAGGTGATCGCCGCAGCGCAAATCTTTGCCAACTCCGGCTGCGAACTCAGCCCATTGGAGGCGCGCATGCTGATTGGCTTTGGCGACGTCATCTGCAAGCGCTGGCGAGAGCCGGATAACGGAATTTGGGAGATTCCCGGCGCCCGCCGCCCATACACGTTCTCAAAGGCCATGTGTTGGGTGGCATTGGACAGGCTGCTGTCGCTGCATGAGCGCGGAATCATTGATCTCGGAACGCGAGAGGCCGGATTTCGGCAGACCCGTGCGGATATCGCCGATTGCATCGAAACCCGGGGCTTCAGCACCGCCCTCGACAGTTACACAGCCGAGCTTGATGGACGAGAGATGGACGCTGCGCTGCTCCTGCTCGTTTGCTTTGGCTACAAGGTCGCATCGGACACACGAATGGTTGCGACCTACAATCGGCTTCAGGACGAGCTCGGTTGCGGCGATCTCCTCTATCGATATCGTCCGGGATATGATGGCCTGAAGGGCAGGGAGGGCGCGTTTGGTCTCGTCAGCTTCTTTGCCATCGTTCACCTCGCCGAGCGCGGCCTTGTTGAGGAAGCTGTGCGCCGCTTCGATGATCTCTGCGACTTTGCCAATGATGTCGGACTGTTCGGTGAAGAAATAGAACCCGGTACCGGAAGAGCGCTCGGCAACTTTCCTCAGGCCTTCACTCATGTCGGCCTGATCTATTCCGCGCTGGCCATCGAGCGGGCACGACGGAGAACCGCCCCGTGAACGCGCCGTGGGATCTGTCACTCTGGGCGTTGATCGCAACGCTGGCAATGACCTCCATTCTGGAGGACAGCCGCGGACTCGGATTTTCCCGTCTGAGTCTTCCGTTCCTGATCGGCACGTTCTTCACGAGTCGGCGCGGACGCGCGGTGATCCTCGGCTTTGTTGTGTACACGATTGGCGGCTGGCTGTTTGCATTCGTCTATTTCCTGCTGTTCTCGAGCGTTCGGATCTACACATGGTGGTTCGGCGCGCTCGCGGGCCTCGTGCACGGCGTGTTTCTTCTGGCCTGCGCGCTTCCTCTCCTGCCCTTCGTGCATCCAAGGATGGCGTCGGAGTACCACTCCGCGAGCGCGATCCGGCAGCTCGAGCCGCCCGGATTTCTTGCCATGAACTACGGCTATCATACGCCCTTGAGCACGTTGATTGCCCAGATGGTGTATGGCGCAGCGCTCGGCGGCTTCGTGCAGGTTGCGCATTGGGTAGGCGCGTAATCAACGATACTCAGCGATAGCGCGTACGCAGCGTTCCTCGCGGACGCGGCCGGGCCAGCAGCCCAAGCGTCAGAAGTGCGGCTCCGCATGCAATGACCGGCGCGACGCGAGCGACTGCGCCGCGGACCGCGACCGCATGATTTCTGGCCTCGCTTCCAAAGCTGCCGCGGGTGCGATGCAGATCGTGGACCGGCTCCAGAAGATTGTCCCTGCGATAGGGCGCCACGGGCGTATCGGTTTCCTGTCCGGCGAAGGTCGTTCGAGCGAGATAGCGATCGAACAGCCCGGGAGCTAGCCAGTTCCCGAGAACGACTGCCAGGGTGCTCGCGCCGATCCAATATTCCCGCGCGGGCTGCACTGCTGCGCGATAGAGCGTGTCCGCGATCACCTCCGGCTGAACGGCGGGCGGCACCGGACGAGGCTGGTGCGACCGGTGGGTCCGCGCCCAATCGAATTGCGGCGTGTTGACGGCCGGCAGTTCCACGATCGTCAGTCTGATGCGAGAACCTTCATGGATCAGTTCTGTGCGAAGGGAATTCGTGAATCCGCGGATGGCATGTTTCGCGCCGCAATATGCGGATTGCAATGCGATGCCGCGATACGCCAGGGCCGAGCCGACTTGAATGATCGTGCCGCAATTACGTGGGCGCATGTGGCGCAGGGCTGCCATCGTGCCATGAACCACGCCGAGATAAGTCACCTCGGTCACGCGTCGGAATTCGTCCGGCGTCAGATCCCAGACCGGCGAAAATACGGTGACCATCGCATCGTTGATCCAGACGTCGATCGGTCCGAGGTGCCGCGCAAGGGCATCCGCCGCGGCAAAAACCTGATCCGCATCGGCAACATCCGCCGGCGCAATAAAAGCTCGGCCGCCAAGCCGCTCGACCTCGTCCTTCACCACGTTCAGGGCGTCCTCGTCGCGCGCAATCAAGCCGATTGCAGCGCCCGCCCGTGCATAACGATGTGCTGCGGCCCGTCCAACGCCGGCGGATGCGCCCGTGATCACGACCGTGCGGTTACGAAATGCAGAGGACACCAAGAACGCCATCGATGGGCCTCACGCATCGAGCCGGATGAGCGCAAGGCCTGACTGCGGATCCTTACGCTTACGCAGATGGGCGGGACTTTCCGTCACAATCACCTCAAGCGTCGGCCGAACATGCGCTTCGCCGAGATGGCCGGCCATTGCCGCACCGTCCTGCCTACCGAGCACCAGATGAACGTGAAGAGCGGCCTCGCCGGAGGGCTCCTCGGCCACGTCCCCGATGAGCGAGGCGACCTCGACCTGTTCTAGCACCGCAATCCGCTGATACTCTTTCCTGCCCCAGTTGAAATACAGCAGGACAGCGTCGCTGAAGGCGCCGATGGCGGTGAGTTGTGCCGCGCGCACCTTCTCGGCGGCAACGAAACGTTTCAGGCAATCCATGACCTCTTCACCCGTTTCCAGGATCACCGCATAGGTTCTTTGTCCGCCGGTCTCATGGAGAAGCTTGTGGCGCATCTGGAGGTCCTCCGTCGCCAAGTAAACTAGCGAGAGAACCGCGAGCAGCTTTAAAGAGTTCCTGAATCATCGAAGATGTTGAAGGCTAGGTCGAAGGTTGATTGGAACGCTCCTCGCCGAACTCTGTTTTGCGATCAAGGGGGCTTGAAATTGCTGGAATAGCTCATGGCCTCTCCTACTGCATCGGACGTCCTCGTTGAGACCTTGCTCGATTGGGGCGTCGACACCGTCTTTGGCCTTCCGGGGGACGGGATCAACGGCATCATTGAAGCGTTGCGCACGCACCAGGATCGGATCAAGTTCATTCAGGTCCGTCACGAGGAGGCCGCCGCCTTTAATGCCTGCGCTTACGCGAAGTGGACCGGACGACTTGGCGTATGCATTGCGACCTCTGGTCCCGGCGGCATTCATCTCCTCAACGGCCTCTACGACGCCAAGCTCGATGGGCAGCCGGTCCTCGCCATCACGGGATTGCAATTCCACGACCTGCTCCACACGTTCACCCAGCAGGACGTGGAACTGGACAAGCTGTTCATGGATGTTTGCGTCTACAACAGCCGCATCATGGGGCCGCAGCACGTCGAGAACGTGGTGGAACTCGCCTGCCGTACGGCGCTCGCTTATCGCGGCGTCGCGCATGTCACGGTTCCCGTCGACATGCAGTCTCAGCCGGTGAGCGCAGGCAAGCGATCGGAGCGCAATGTACCTCATCACGTCTCCGATTTGATGGCCCGCTCCGCGCAAGCGCCGAGCGATGACCAGATCGGCCGCGCCGCCGCAATCCTCAATGCGGGCAAGAAGACTGCAATCCTGGCGGGCCGCGGCGCGCTCGATGCGCGCGACCAGGTGCTCGCAGTCGCCGAGCGCCTTGGCGCGCCGGTGATCAAACCGCTGCTGGGCAAGGGCGTCATTCCCGATGACAGCCCGTTCTCGGCAGGCGGGATCGGTCTGCTCGGTACCAAACCGGCACAAGAGGCGCTGGAGACTTGCGACACGCTGCTGATTGCCGGCAGCTCGTTTCCCTACATCGAATTCTACCCCAAGCCCGGCCAGGCGCAGGCGGTGCAAATCGAACTCGACCCGATGCGAATGGGATTGCGATATCCCGTTGCGGCCGGTCTGGTCGGCGATACCGGGAAGGCGCTTCAGGCACTGTTGCCCCGGTTGGATTACCGGGAGGACCGGTCGTTCCTGGAGACGGCCCAATCCGGCATGAAGGAGTGGAGCCAGCTGATGGCCGAGCGGGGCACGAGGAGCGACAAGCCCATGAAGCCCGACGTCGTCGCCTACGAGCTCAACAGGCTCCTGTCTGACGATGCGATCGTATCGACCGACTCCGGGACGATCACCACCTGGATCGCCCGTCATCTTGTGATGCGCGGAAACATGATGTTCTCGTGCTCGGGCAATCTGGCGACCATGGCCTGCGGCTTGCCCTATGCAATCGCCGCCGCGGTCGCCCAGCCCGGCAGGCAGGTCGTGGCTTTTGTCGGTGACGGCGGCCTCACCATGTTGATGGGCGAGCTTGCGACTTGCGTCAAATACGATCTCGACGTGAAGATCGTGGTGATCAAGAACAACGCGCTCGGCCAGATCAAATGGGAGCAGATGGTCTTCCTCGGCAACCCGGAATATGTCTGCGACCTCCAGCCGATCGACTTTGCCGCCGTGGCACGCGGCTTCGGCGTCAAGGCTTTCAGTGTCGACGATCCCGCGCGCTGCGGCGAGGTGCTGCGCGAGGCGCTGAGCACGCGCGGTCCGGTCCTGATTGAGGCGGTCGTCGACCCGCACGAGCCGCCAATGCCGCCGAAGGCGACGATGAAGCAGGTCAAGAACTTCGCCGAGTCGCTCGCCCGCGGAACGCCGGCACGCGGGAAAATCGCCTGGACGGTGGCCTCGGACATCGTCCGCGAAATTACCTGACGCCGCATGGCGCCACGCGACGGCCGCCAGCCGCCCGCAAACGTGAGATGCCGCTCTCAGCGCAACGGACGGCGCCCTGCGGGCCTGCAGTGCCGCCACGCAGTCATGCGGCAGATGGCATTCGTGCGACAGAGGGAAGCTGAGGACAGTCATGCGGCAGAGGGAAGCTGATGAGCCACACTCTCGAAGTCGATCATAGCAAGTCGCGTGGTTCGCTGCGCCGTATCGAGCGGACGGCTGACGGCAGGATCGTCAGCGCGGAAACCCGCCCGCCTGCTCCCGGACAATATGAGGATCTCGGCCGCGAGCTTGCCCGCGCCGTGGATGGCGAAGTGCGGTTCGACAGCGGCGACCGAGCGCTCTACGCCACGGATGCATCGAATTACCGGCAGGTTCCGATCGGCGTCGTGATCCCGCGTTCGGCCGCGGCCATCGCCCGGACCGTCGAGCTTTGTCGCAAGTTCGAAGCGCCCATCGTGATGCGCGGCGGCGGGACGAGCCTCGCAGGCCAAGGCTGCAACGTCGCGGTGTTGATCGATTGCTCGAAATACCTCAATCGCGTGGTCGCCATCGACACCATCTCGCGCATCGCGGAAGTCGAGCCCGGCTGCATTCTGGACAATTTGCGCTCGGCTGCCGAACGCAACCACCTCACCTTCGGACCGGATCCAGCGACGCATGACCACAACACGCTCGGCGGGATGATCGGCAACAACTCCTGCGGCGTTCACTCGGTGATGGCGGGCCGGACGTCCGACAACGTCGATTCGATGGACATCCTCACCTATGATGGCGTCCGCCTCGAGGTCGGCCGTACCGGAGAGCATGAGTTCCGGCAGCATCTCGCAGCCGGCGGGCGCCGGGCGGAGATCTTCCGGCAGCTCGACGAATTTCGCAGCCGCTATCGCGATCTCATCCTGGCGAAATACCCCAAAATTCCGCGCCGGGTATCCGGCTACGAGAATCTGGATGAGCTCATGCCGGAGCGCGGGTTCAATGTTGCGCGCGCGCTCGTGGGAACCGAAGGCACATGCGCAGTCGTTCTGCGCGCCAGGCTGAATCTGGTGCTAAGCCCGCGGCAGCGCGCGCTCGTCATCATCGGGTTCGACGATGTCTATCGCGCCGCCGATGCCGTGCCCGACGTGCTGCGCTATGAGCCGATCGGGCTTGAAGGCTTCGACCGGCTGCTCGTGGAGTTCGTCCAGCGAAAGCATCTCCACCCCGAAGACATCAAGGTGCTTCCGGCAGGGGGCGGATGGCTGATTGCGGAATTCGGTGCCGATACCAGTGACGATGTGGCGGCCAAGGCCCGGCCACTGGCCGAGGAATTCGGGCGACGCGGGCGTGACGCGAAGCTGGTTGCTGATCCCCAGCAGCAGGCGAAGATCTGGGAGGTTCGCGAGGCGGCTCTGGCGGCGACTGCGCACGTACCGGACTTTCCGGAAACCCATCCTGGATGGGAGGATAGTGCGGTGAGCCGGGAAAATCTCGGACCTTATCTTCGCGAGCTCAAGGCGCTCTATCACAAGCACGGCTATGAGGCATCCGTCTATGGCCATTTCGGCGACGGGCTCGTGCATTGCCGCGTGCCGTTCGATCTGCGGACCGAGTCGGGCCTCGCCAATTGGCAGCGATTCCTCGACGAAGCTGCCGATCTCGTCGTCCGCTACGGCGGCTCGCTCTCAGGCGAGCATGGCGACGGTCAGGCGCGCGCGAGCCTCTTGGAGAAGATGTACGGGCCCGAGCTGATGCAGGCCTTCCGTGAGTTCAAGGCGATTTGGGATCCGGCCGGCAAGATGAATCCGGGAAAGGTCATCGACCCGTTCCCGCCGACATCGAATCTGCGGATCGGTCCGAATTATCAGCCGCCTGACCTGCCGACGTATTTTTCCTTCAAGGAAGACTCCAACAGCTTTGCCAAGGCGACACGCCGCTGCGTGGGCGTCGGAACCTGCCGCCGCCGCGACAGTAACAAGGGCGTCATGTGCCCGAGCTACATGGCGACCAACGAGGAGAAGCATTCGACGCGCGGTCGCGCGCGCCTGCTGTTCGAGATGCTGCATGGCGGACCGATCGACGACCTCTGGCGCAGCACCGAGGTAGAGGAGGCGCTCGATCTCTGCCTCGGTTGCAAGGGCTGCAAGAGCGACTGCCCCGTGCAGGTGGACATGGCGACCTATAAGGCGGAGTTTCGGGCGCATCACTACAAGGGTCGCCTGCGCCCGCGTGCCGCCCACTCCATGGGCCTGATCCATGAGTGGTCGCGCCTTGCCAACTCCGCGCCGTGGTTCGCCAATGCGGTCTTCCGATGGCCGGGACTCTCCGCGGTGGCCAAATGGGCGGGAGGGATTGCGCCGCAGCGCAGGATTCCGACCTACGCGCGCCAGTCGTTCGTCCAGTGGTTTCGCGCGCGTGGCGCGCGCGGAAGCGGCAAGCCGGTCATGTTGTGGCCGGACACGTTCAACAATTACTTCAGGCCTCAGACCGCGATCGCCGCCACCGAGGTTCTCGAGTCGCTCGGCTACGCCGTGACGATTCCCGACCGCATCCTGTGCTGCGGTCGGCCACTCTATGACTGGGGCATGCTCGATCGCGCCAAGAAGCTCTGGGAACGCACATTCGTCGCGCTCGCTCCCGCCATGAAGGCAGGTATGCCGATCGTCGGCCTTGAGCCGGCTTGCGTCAGCGCGTTCCGGGACGAACTGCCGAGCCTCTTCCCCGGTCACGAGCACGCCGAGCGCCTTTCGCACCAGACTCTGTTCTTCACCGAATTTCTCGATCGGCACGTTCCACATCAAGAGCTCGGCCGTGCCTCGGGCGCGGCCTTGGTTCAGTTTCACTGCCACCACCATGCGGTCCTCGAACCGGAGGCAGAGCAGCACGTTCTTGATCAAATCGGACTCAACTACGAGGTCATGAAATCCGGGTGTTGCGGGATGGCCGGGGCGTTCGGATTCGAACGCGACAAATATGACGTGTCCATCACCGCGGCCGAACGCGCCATGTTGCCCCTGATCAGGGATGCAGCCTCCAATGCGATCATTCTGGCCGATGGATTCAGTTGCCGCGAGCAGATCGAGCAGTGCACCGGCCGCAGGACGCAGCATATCGCGGAGTTGCTGGCCGATGTGGTCGCCCCAAGGGATCGATATGCGAGTTCGTCGACCTGACAAGAGCCGCAAGCGCCGGCCGGAAGCCCCTCGAGGGAAGCATACTGCGGGAAGTCCAACAGAGAGCGCGAAGGAGCGATCGTCCCCGGGCGAGACCGCGCCCAGCCACGAAGTCCATGAAGGCCGGCTGATCGAGAAGCCGGCCAAGGAAAGCGGTAAGTGAGGTCCGAAGGGAGGGCCGATCCTCCGCAGGCATCATACCAAAGGCGAGGAAAGTCTTAGGAACCTGCAATCCTGGTTGGCGTTGCCGAACCGGTTCGATGGACATCGCCATGCGACGCCGGACGTTTGTGATTTCGCTCGCGAGCTGGCTCGTCAGCACGACGTCGCTGACGCGGGCGAGGGTGATTCATGGCTCTATCCCCTGGTCTCCTTTTCCAGACTCGGCACCGGAAATCGTGCGCCCCGGTCCATGGCAGTTCTTCACGCTCGATGAAGCCCGCGCGATGGAGGCGATCGTCGACCGTATCATCCCGCCGGATCCGGAGACGCCGGGCGGCAAGGATGCGGGCTGCGCCGTCTTCATCGATCGTCAGCTCAGGGGGCCGTACGGCTCTAACCAGGGTTTGTACAGACTCGGTCCGTTCGGCAAAGGCACCAAGGAGCAGGGCGCGCAATCGGAGCTGACGCATGCCGAGCTCTATCGGAAGGCGTTGGCCGCACTTGACAAGCATTGCAAATCAACCCAGGGCGGCAAGTCCTTCGCCGAACTCGGCGCGTCCGAACAGGACGACATGCTGCGCAAGATCGAGTCCGGTGAGATCAAGTTCGAGACTGTCGATGCGCAAGGGTTTTTCTCCGCGCTGTTGAAGGATGTCCCGGAAGGCTTCTTCTCCGATCCCATCCATGGCGGCAATCGCGACATGGTCGGTTGGAAGATGATCGGCTTTCCTGGCATCCGTTATGACTATCGCGACTGGGTCCATCGTCACAACGAGCGCTATCCATATCCGCCCGTCAGCATTGCGGGTCGTGCCGACTGGACCCCAAAATCGAGAGCGTGACGAATGGCTCGCAAACTGCCGCGAAAGGACGTCGTCATCATCGGGCTCGGCTGGACCGGCGCTATCATGGCCTACGAGCTTGCCGAGGCCGGGCTCGATGTGATTGCGATCGAGCGCGGCCCCTGGCGCAACACAGCGACCGATTTTCCGCCGGGGTACGCGGCGGATGAGTTGCGCTTCCGCATTCGCCATGAACTGTTCCTCAGGCCTAACCAGACCACCTTCACCTTCCGGAACAAGACGAGCCAGACGGCACTGCCGATCCGGAACTGGGGCGCGTTCATGCCGCCGAACGGCGTCGGCGGCGGAGGGGTGCACTGGAATGCGGAGACCTGGCGCTTCTTGCCATCGGATTTCGTGCTGAAGACACACCTGACCGAGCGTTATGGCGCGGGCTTCCTGCCCGAGGATATGACGATCCAGGACTGGGCGGTGACTTACGACGAGCTCGAGCCGTATTACGACAAGTTCGAATATCTCTGCGGCACGTCCGGCCAGGCCGGCAACATCAAGGGCACGATCATGGAAGGCGGCAATCCCTTCGAGGGCCCGCGATCGCGTCCTTACCCCAATCCGCCCCAGGACCAGCCGTTCAGCCACACGCTGTTTGCCAAGGCGGCGCGCGACCTCGGCTATAAGCCGTTCCCGCAGCCATCGGGTAACATGTCGCGCCCGTACCAGAATCCGCTGGGCGTGCGCCTCGGGCCATGCACCTATTGCGGCTTCTGCGAGTGGTTCGGCTGCGGCAACTACTCAAAGGCCTCGCCGCAGACTACCATTCTGCCTGCGCTGATCCGCAACTCTAACTTCTCGGCGCGCGACAACAGCGAGGTTACGCGGATCGATCTGGACAGCTCTGGCAAACGCGCGACCGGCGTGACCTTCGTGGATACCGCGGGCGATGAATGGGAGCAGCCGGCCGATCTGGTCGTACTCTCCGCCTACACCATCTTCAATGTCCAGCTCCTGCTGCTGTCGGGCATCGGCAAGGCCTACGATCCCTCCGCCAACACGGGCGTGGTCGGCCGCAACTTCACCCACCAGACCGTGTCCGACGTCGTCAGCTTTTTCGACTCCGCAAAGTTCATCTTCAATCCGTTCATCGCCTCGGGCGCGATCGGCATGTGCATCGATGAATTCAACGGCGACAATTTCGACCACGCGGCGCATGGCTTCGTCGGAGGCGGCTATGTGGGACAGGTCCAGACCAATGGGCGGCCGATCGAGACCACGCCCGTGCCACCGGGAACGCCGCTGTGGGGCGCAGAATGGAAACAGGCGGTCAAGGAAAACTATCAGAGCGCGACCAAGCCCGGGACCGGCGTCCACGGCAGCATGTACAGCTACCGTGATGTCTATGTCGATCTCGACCCGACCTACAAGGACCGCTTCAGTCGGCCGCTGGTGCGGATCACCATGGATTTCCACGACAACGAGATCAAGCAGAACAAATTTTTGACCGACAAGTTCGCCGAGATCTTCGAGGCGATGGGCGCAAAGCAGGTCCACAAGGAATATCGCAAGGCGCCGTACGACATCACGAAATACCAGACGACACATCTCTGTGGCGGCGCGATCATGGGCAGCGATCCGAACACCAGCGCGCTCAATCGGTACCTGCAGAACTGGGATGTGCCGAATCTGTTCGTGCTCGGCGCGAGCGCATTTCCGCAAAATGCCGGCTACAACCCGACCGGAACGGTCGCCGCGCTCGCTTACTGGGCCGCCGACGCGATCCGCACAAAGTATCTCAAGAACCCTGGGCAACTGATCAATGCGTAGATCGGCCCGGCTCGGATTGACGGCACTTGTGCTTGCAGTGGGCACGGGCAAGGGCACGGGCGCTGACCTGCAGGGCTTCGCCGCCATCAACCGCGGGCGCTATCTTGCGGCGGCTGCCGATTGCGGAAGCTGTCATACGATTCCGGGTAGCAATCATCCCTTCAGCGGCGGCCGGCCGATCGAGACGCCGTTCGGCATTCTGGTATCGCCCAACATCACGCCGGATCGCGAGACCGGGATCGGCGCCTGGAGCGACGACGAGTTCGATGCGGCCGTGCGCAAGGGGCGCCGGCGCGACGGCAAGCTACTCTATCCGGCCATGCCGTTTCCGTATTTCGCACGGATGTCGCAACAAGAGGTCAAGGACATTCGCACTTATCTCGCCACCGTCGAGCCCGTCCATAATGCGGTGGCCGTGAACCAGCTGCCATTTCCGCTCAACCAGCGGGCCGTCATGATGGTCTGGGACAGGCTTTACTTCGCACCCTGGACGTTCAAGGACGAGCCATCGAAATCCAAGGAATGGAATCGTGGTGCATATCTGGTCCAGGGTCCCGGGCATTGCGGTGCCTGTCACACGCCAAAGACCTTCCTCGGCGGAGACAAGCTCTCCAAGCCCTTGCAGGGATATACCCTCCAGGGCTGGGTCGCGCCGGATATCACCAGCGGGCAGGGACCGCTTGGGCAGTGGTCGGTCGACGATCTCTCGCGATATCTTAGGACTGGCCACAACCGCTTTGCCGCCGCTGCCGGTCTGATGGGCGAAGTCGTCGAGCTCTCGACGTCGAAACTGAGCGACGACGACATCTACGCCATGGCGACCTACCTGAAGGACGTGTCGGGACCAAGGCCCGCAGCCGACAGCTCCGGCGATTCCAGCGTGCTGGCAGCGGGCGGCGCGATCTATCAGGATCTCTGTTCGGCTTGCCACAAATCGGACGGGACGGGCGTTCCCAATCTCATTCCGAACCTTGCGCAGGCTGCGACGGTCAACACGGGTGATCCCACGACGGTGTTGCGGGTGATCCTTCAGGGGGCGCAAAGTGTCGCGACCGACCGGGAGCCGACCGGTCCGGCCATGCCCGCCTTCGGCTGGCAACTCAACGACACGCAGGTCGCGGCGGTTGCGACCTATGTCCGCAACCATTGGGGCAAGGCGCCGCCGGTCAGCGCGGACGACGTCAACAAAGAGCGCAAGGCGCTTGATGCGAGAACGAACTGACGATCACGTCCGGGTCATGAAATCCATTAGGCCAAGCCAAAGGAATATCCCGAGCCAGAACAGCCCTGCGCCCGCGAACACCAATGTGAGGCCGCTCCGGTGCCGCAGCTCCATGAAGATGACCGCGACCAGGCCCGCCTTGACGGTGCCGATGCTCAGCGCCACCACGGCATTGCCGGCCCCGAGCGGCACATAGGCAAGCGTCACGGTGAGTGCGAGCAAGGCCAACAGGCCCAGCCAAGCTCCGACGAGTGGAAGCGGGGGCCGCCAATGCGTCATGACGAGGACCGCCCGGGCAAGTAGATCAGCGCGAACAGGAAGATCCAGACCACGTCGACGAAGTGCCAATACAGTGCTGCGCTATGCAGCGCCGTATGATGACGCGTCGTCGGCATCTTCCGGCAGATGATCGCAAGCGTCGCAAGCAAGCCGATGCCGATGAGCATGTGCAGGGCATGGATCGCCGTGGCGACGAAGTAGAAGATGAAGAACAGCTGGACGCTGTTGCCCAGCGGACCGCCGAACCGAAAATCGACGCCGGGGACGATGTGCTCGTCGTACTCCTTCCTGTACTCGATCCCTTTGAGCACGATGAAGACGAGCCCAAGACAGGCGGCGCCGAGCAACAGCAACGTGCTGATCCGAGCCGTCTCAGCGGAGAAGATTTCGACCGCCCATGCGACGAGAAAGCTCGAGGTCAGGAGCACAGCCGTGTTGGTTGTCCCGATCAGGATGTCGGTGTGCCGACTGCCCTCGGCGAAGCCCTGCGGAAACGCATGCCGGTAAACGAGATAAGCGAGGATCAGGCCGCCGAAGAGCAAGATCTCCGTGGCAATGAAGACCCACATGCCGAGCTCGGCGGTGTGATCGCGGTGGGGGATGGAGGCATATTGCGGTGCGAAGGCCGGGCTCTCAGGCATTTTGCGGCTCCGCGTGAAAATCCCGGTCATATTGATAGGGCGCGCGCGTGACCACCGGCTGCGTGGTGAAGTTGTGCTCGGGCGGCGGAGAGGACGTCTGCCATTCGAGCCCGGGGGCATCCCAGGGATTCGCCGGCGCGCGGGCGCCAAAGAACGCGGAGTAGCCGAGATAGAACAGCGGCATCAGGTAGGCGACGGCGAGAATCGCGGCGCCGCCCGATGACAGCACGTTCCAGACCTGAAATTCCGGAGGGTAGACGTGGTAGCGGCGGGGCATGCCTTCCGCGCCGAGGATGAATTGCGGGAAGAATGTGAGATTGAAACCGAAGAAGATCAGGACGGCCGCGGCGCGCGCCCAATATTCCGAGTACAGCCGGCCGGTTATCTTCGGCCACCAGTAATGCAAGCCGCCGAAATAGGCCGTCACCATGCCGCCGACCATGATGTAGTGGAAATGTGCCACGACGAAGTAAGTGTCCGTGGCGTGCACGTCAAAGGCGAGGCAGGCAAGGAACAGGCCCGTGAGCCCGCCGATCGTGAACAGGCCGATAAATCCCAGCGCATAGAGCATGGGCGCATCGAAGCGCAGCAGGCCTTTGTGCAGCGTTGCGGTCCAGTTGAAGACCTTGATCGCCGAGGGCACCGCGACGATGAAGCTCATGAATGAGAAGACGAGGCTTGCGATCAGCGACTGGCCGCTGACGAACATGTGATGTCCCCACACCAGGAAGCCGACCGCGGCGATGGCGAGGCTGCACCACGCCACGAACTTGTAGCCAAACACTTGCTTGCGCGAGAAGCAGGAGATCAGCTCGTTGATCACGCCCATGCCCGGCAGGATCATGATGTAGACCGCGGGATGCGAGTAGAACCAGAACAGGTGCTGGAACAGCAGTGGATCCCCGCCGATCCGCGGATCGAAAATGCCGACGCCGAAGAAGCGTTCCACTGCGATCAGCAGCAGCGTGATCGCGAGCACCGGTGTTGCCAGCACCAAGATGACGGATGTCGCGTAGAGCGACCACAGGAAGAGCGGAAGGCGATACCAGGTCAGGCCGGGAGCGCGCAGGCGGTGGATGGTGACGATGAAATTCAATCCGGTCAGGATCGATGAGAAGCCGGCAATGAAGACGCCGGCGGCCGCGACGATCACGTAACTGTTGGAATAGAGGGTCGAGAACGGCGTATAGAAAGTCCAGCCGGTGTCGACGCCGCCGGCGAGGATTGCAAACAATGTGGTGCAGCCTCCCAGCATGAAGATGTACCAGCTCATCAGGTTGAGCCGGGGGAAGGCAAGGTCGCGCGCGCCGATCATCAACGGAACGATGAAGTTGCCGAGCGTGTTCGGAATAGATGGAATGAGGAAGAACCACACCATGATGATGCCGTGCATGGTGAACAAGCGGTTGTAGATGTCGGAGCTGACGATGTCGCCCTGGGGCGTTGCAAGCTCGATCCTGATCACGGTTGCCGCTGCCCCGCCGATGAAGAAGAAGAAGATCAGGCTCGCGAAATAGAGGATTGCGATCCGCTTGTGGTCTGTGGTCAAGAACCAGGATTTCAGCGTGTAGTCGGTGGTCAGATAGCTTTTCCCGCTCATGATCGGCGTCCTGCAAGCGACTTGATGTACATTACGAGGCGCAAAAGCTGCTCTTCGCTCACCTTGCCCTCGAACGACGGCATCAGCGGCTCATAGCTCGCAACAATCTGGCTGCGCGGCAGCAGGATGGAGTCGCGGATGTATTTGTCGTCCGCAATCGCGGTGCTGCCGTCGGACAGCGGGACCGGCCGTCCATAGAGGCCCTCGAGCGGCGGCGCGCGGATCTTGCTGCCCGGGCCATGACAGCCGCTACAGCCGAGTTCGCGAAACAGCGCGCCGCCCTCGCCGGCGAGCGAGCTTGACGGCGCCTGCCGCGTGAGCCAGTTGGAGAAATCGGCCGGCTCCATGGCCACGATTTCGCCGATCATGCCTGAATGGTCGGTGCCGCAATATTCCGCGCAGAACAGATGATAGGTGCCGGGCCTGTCTACCTCGATCTCGATGTCCTGATAACGGCCGGGCACGACGTCGTGCTTGAGCCGCAGGGCAGGAATGAAGAAGCTATGGATCACGTCCTGCGAGGCCATGACCAGGCGAACCGGGCGGTTGGTCGGCACGTGCAGCGCGTTGATCTCGGCCTGGCCGCCGGGATGCTGGGTCTTCCACATCCATTGCTTCGCGACGACGAACACGACCAACTCGTCCGCCGGCGTCTTGTACATCTCGAAATACACGCTGGCGCCCCAGACGAACAGGCCGACGAAGCAGGCCAGCGATGCGGTGGTCCAGCCGACCTCCCAGTGCCAGCTCTTGGCGATGTGGTCCTCGCGGTCGATCAGGTTGCCGGCGCGATAGCGGACGCAAAACAGCGTCAGCAGGAAGAACAGAATCCCGAGCACCAGCGCGCTCGTCATCAGAAGACCCGCGAAGAGCAGGTCGACATCGCCGCTTTGTGGCGAGAGCCCGGGATGCCAGAACGGGATCCACTGACGCCACATCTAAGGCAACCTCGATCGAAGCACTCGGCGGGAGTTCATGGGGACGGCCACCCCGGCAAGCCCTTGTGCAGGAGGAGATCAACTGCGCGGTCAATCGGGATGCGAACGACCCCTCGATTGCGGTCGACCCAAGCATAGCTTCCGTCAATCTGCGCTTCGCCTTGCCGGGATTTTTGCAACGCGTCGCGGGGGGCGACCTCGAGCGGCGGGGCATTCGCGCTGAGGGCGGGACGATTTGCGGGCGTGACGCGCATCGTGGATTGCGTAAACATGAGCGGCAACAGGAGAGGCGTCACTGCGACGAAAGTCGCAAGACCGCCTGCAAGCCATCCGACCAGGCGCGCTCCGACATCCGACCGCTCATAGTCGAAGCGCTTGCTGTCCGCCATGCTGCCGTCCTCGATCGCGGCAAGACAATGCGGCACGAGGAATTGCGTTCCGGATCTAGGAACCAACCTACGACGGCGGGATTGTCGAACGACAACTCGCCGTCGGGTCGCAGCGAGAATGGTCCAGATATTCTCCCCTGTGGCGGACACCTGGTTGCGCCTGTTTCTGATCGGCGGCTTGTCGCTGGCGAGCGGCGGTACTGTCGCAGTCGTTGGTTTTGCGCGTTCGGCCTACATGACCGACACCGAAATTCGACCGCATCAGCCCGTGCCGTTCAGTCACCGCCATCATGCCGGGGAGCTAGGCATCGACTGCCGTTATTGTCACAGCAATGTCGAGGCAGGCCCGCAAGCGGGCCTTCCACCGACCGAGACCTGTATGACGTGCCATTCGGAAATCTGGACCGATGCGAAGATGCTCGAACCGGTGCGGCGCAGCCTCGCCGACGACACGCAGATCCGGTGGACGCGGGTCGCAAAGCTGCCCGACTACGTGTTCTTCCGTCACGACATCCATATCGCCAAGGGCGTCGGCTGCGAAACCTGCCACGGTCGTATCGACCAGATGGCGCTGACCTATCGGGCAAAAGCCTTCACGATGGAGTTTTGCATCGATTGCCATCGCGATCCCGCGCCGCACCTGCGTCCGCCTGATCGCATCACCGACATGGCTTGGAAGCCGCCATCTGATGCGCGCGTGAAGGGTGAGGCGATCGCCGCACACGAGGGCATCCGCCTTGGCGAGCTCACGCATTGCTACGTGTGTCACCGATGAGGAGGCGCATCGACCATCAATCCGGGAGCGCGAGCGGGCCACCATTTTGGGCCGGCATCGAGGAACTGTCGGGTGATCCGCGATTTCGAGCCTTCATTGAGGCAGAGTACCCAGCCGTTCAGCAGTTCTCGCAGACCGCGCGCCGCGAATTCTTGAAACTGATGGGCGCATCCTTTGCGCTCGCCGGGCTGACGGGCTGCGAGAAGAGTTCGTTCGTCGCGGCTCTGCCCTATGTCGATCAGCCGGCGAGCGAGACGATCGGGCTGCCGCGCTACTACGCGACAGCGGTTCTGCTCGACGGCTTCGCGCAGCCCGTGATCGCGACGAGCTATGCTGGACGGCCGACAAAGCTCGACGGCAATCCTGATCACCCGGTCACGCAAGGTCGCAGCGACGTCTTCATGCAAGGTGCGGTGCTGCAGCTTTATGATCCCGACCGCGCTGCGGCGCCGACCCGGCGCGGCGAGCCCGTGAGTTGGGCCGACGTGGAGGCGGCCGTCGGGACGCTGCGCGAGAGCTGGAGAATGGACCAGGGCGAGGGCGTGCGGCTGCTGCTCGGACCCACAACCTCGCCGACGCTGCTGCGCCAGATCGATGCCTTGCTGAAGCAGTTTCCGAAGGCCCGCGTTCATCTGCATGCGGCCGCCGGCCTCGAGGCGAGGCGGCAAATTATGGCTGCGGTGTATGGGCGGGCGTTGGACCAGCACTATGTGCTCGATGACTGCGACCTCATCGTCAGCCTCGACGACGACTTCCTGGGACCTGGACCTGATCAGGTGCGCAACGCGCTGGGCTGGTCGCGGTCACGCCGGCGGCCGGGGGATCGTCCCGGTAACCAGTTGTTGATGGCCGAGAGCGTGCCATCAGCCACGGGTGCCATGGCAGGCGAACGTTTGATTGCCGACGCGAGGCGAATGCCGGTGCTGGCCGAGGCCCTCGCAGGCGCCCTCGGAATTGCCGAGGCATCGACGCCGGAACTGACCGACCGTGAGGGCCGATGGATCGCGCGGGTCGCTTCTGCCTGCAAGGATCGAACCGGACGCTCGCTGTTCATTTCAGGCGTGAGCGCGGGTGCTGCCGCAGCGCTGTGGATGGCACGGATAAATGAGCGGCTTGGCAACGCCGGCCAAACGCTCCGATTGACTGCGCCGATCTCGGATCCGGCGAATGCTGGAACGCTGGCTGAACTGGTGTCCGATATCAACGCCGGGCGCGTCACCACGCTTATCGTGCTCGATTGCAATGCTGCCTACGCCGCACCCAGTGAGCTCGCGTGTGGCGACGCCATCAAGCGCGTCCGCTCGTCCCTGTATCTCGGCCTGCAGCGGGATGAGACTGGCGATCTCTGCGAATGGCAGCTCCCTCTAACGCACGCGCTCGAGAGCTGGAGCGACGCACGCGCGGTCGATGGCACCGCGACCATTCTCCAGCCCGTGATCGAGCCGTTTTATGACGTGAAAACCGTACATCAGATATTTGGCATGCTGCTTGGCGATATCAATCCGGCAGCCGACGCCGCGGTCCGCGAGACCTGGCAGGCGAGTTTCGGCAATGCTTTCGAGCCGCGTTGGAAGAAGGCGCTGCACGACGGTTTCGTCGAGGGTGCCGCCCCGTTTGTCATGGCGTCGCCCGTGAACAACACGATCGCGTCACCAAAGGCGGCCGGCGAACTCGATGTCGTATTCCGGCCGGATCCGACCGTCTGGGATGGCCGGTTCGCCAATATCGGCTGGCTTCAGGAACTGCCGAAGCCGCTGACGACGGTCACCTGGACCAACGTGATCGCTGTCAGTCCGGCGCTCGCGAAGCGCTTCGCTGCAGCCAATGGCGATCAAGTCGAAATCACGGTCGGCGAGCGTCGGGTGACGGGGCCGCTCTGGATCATGCCCGGTCAGGCCGACAACACAATTGCTCTCTTTCTCGGTTACGGCAGGACCCGGGCCGGGCGGGTCGGTAGCAGCCTCGGCTACGACGCCTACCGGGTCCAGTCCGGCGCCGCGCCATGGTTGACGCAAGGCAGCCTGCGCAAGCTGGAGCTCACGGCAGACCTTCCGGTGACCCAATTGCATCACCGCATGGAAGGACTTGATCTCGTCCGCGAAGTGAGTCCGGGTGGTGCCGAGAGGTCATCGTCCGAGCAGCCGAGTCTGTACGCTCCCTGGCCGGGCTCGAAAAATGCCTGGGGCATGGTCATCGACCTCGATGCCTGCATCGGCTGCAATGCCTGCGTGGCGGCTTGCACCGCCGAGAACAACGTCCCCGTCGTCGGGCCCGACCAAGTCAAGGTCGGTCGTGAAATGCACTGGCTGCGTATCGCGCGTTACTACACCGGCGACATCGCCGAGCCGCGCAGCTTCTTCCAGCCGGTGCCCTGCATGCATTGCGAGGATGCGCCTTGCGAAATGGGCTGCCCCGTCCATGCCACGACACACAGTCCCGAGGGTGTGAATCAGATGGTTTATAACCGCTGCATCGGCACGCGGACCTGCTCCAGTTACTGCCCCTACAAGGTCAGGCGCTTCAATTTCTTCGATTACCGTGCGCCTGCTGAGTCCCCCCTCCATGCCGCCGACAATCCCGATGTCACGGTACGCTCGCGGGGCGTGATGGAGAAATGCACCTATTGTACCCAGCGCATCGAAGCTGCCCACGTAGCCGCGGACAAGGAGAACCGCTCGTTACGCGACGGCGAGGTGGTGACCGCGTGCCAGCAGGCATGTCCCACCAAGGCGATCGTGTTCGGGGACATCAACGATCCGAATTCGGAGGTCTCGCGGCTCAGGCGTGATGGTCGGCACTATGTGCTACTCGAGGAACTGGGAACGCGTCCGCGCACGACCTATCTGGCGCGCTGGCGCGACGGCGACACGGGGTCGCAGCAGGGATGACCGATCGATCCGACATCCTGCCGACGCGCCAGAGCATGGGCGGCATCGCCGACCAGCTCACCGGCATTCCCCTGCATTTTCCCGCCGAGCGCCGCTGGCTGATTGCAATGATCTTTGCGAGCGCACTGCTGTTGCTGCTGATGATCTCCGTGGTCGAGCTCTTCACCCGCGGCGTCGGCATCTGGGGCATCAACATCCCCGTCAACTGGGCCTTCGCCATTCACAACTACGTCTGGTGGCTCGGCATCGGTCACGCCGGCACGCTGATTTCGGCGCTGTTGCTTCTGACTGGCAGCGAGTGGCGCAACTCGCTCAACCGCTTTGCCGAGACGATGACGCTGTTTGCCGTGGTCTGCGCCGGGATCTATCCGATCCTGCACCTCGGTCGGCCCTGGTACGTGTACTGGATGTTTCCCTATCCGGCCACCATGGGCGTCTGGCCGCAATTCCGCAGCCCGCTGGAATGGGACATCTGGGCGGTGCTGACCTATCTCACGGTCTCGCTGGCCTTCTGGTATACCGGCCTGATCCCCGACCTCGCCGCCGCGCGCGACCGCGCAACGCGCCGGGGCTGGCAGATCTTCTTCGGCGTCATCGCACTCGGATGGCGCGGTTCGGCCAAGCATTGGCTGCGTTGGTCGCAGGCCTACAGGCTGATCGCGGGTCTTGCCGTGCCGCTGGTCGTGTCCGTCCACAGCGAGGTCTCGCTGCTGTTCGCCGCGGGGCAGATCCCGGGCTGGCACTCGACGATTTTTCCGCCCTACTTCGTGCTGGGGGCGGCATTCTCCGGCTTTGCCGTCGTCTCCATCATCGCGGTGACGCTGCGATCGTGGTTCGGGCTGGAGAATCTCGTGACCGATGATCATCTTGACCTGCTGGGCAAGGTCCTGCTCGCGACCGGCCTGATGACGGCCTATGGCTATGTCTTTGAGGTGTTCGACGCGGTCTATTCGGGAGAGAAGCATGAACTGCAGACGCTGGCGGATCGTTTCGCCGGCGCCTATGCCTGGACCTATTGGGGCGCGGTGATCTTCAATTTCATTCCGCTCCAGGCGCTGTGGTGGCGCGTCGTGCGGCGAAGCGGATGGATGCTGTTGCTGATCTCGATCTCGGTCGCGATCGGAATGTGGCTCGAGCGGTACATGATCCTCGTCACCAGCCTCTATCGCGACTTTCTGGTCTCGTCCTGGAGCCACTTCACGCCGAGCTTCTGGGACTGGTCGACCTATTTCGGCACGATCGGGCTGTTCCTGGTGCCGTTCCTCATCGCGATACGCCTCATCCCCATGATCTCGATCTTCGAGACCAAGGAGCTTCTCCACGAAGAGAAAGTGGAGAAGCCGCATGGCTAAAGAGCTCTACGGCGCATTGGCCGAGTTCAAGAACCCCGAAGATCTGCTCGCGGCCGTGCGCAGGGCGCGGAAGGCCGGCTACCGCAAGCTCGACGCCTTCACGCCATTTCCGGTCGAGGGACTGGACCGCATCTTGCGGCTTCCGCGACCCAGAATTTCCTTCGTCGGCCTGATAGGAGCCATCGCGGGAGCTACGACCGCGCTCATCATGCAGTTCTACGTGAATTACGCCTACCCGCTCAATGTCGGCGGCCGGCCCGTCTATGCGATATCGGCCTTCGCCGTCGTGACCTTCGAGCTCACGATCCTGTTCTCTGCGCTATCGATGCTGGCTGCCATGCTGTGGCAGAACGGGCTGCCCCGGCTCAATTATCCCGCGTTCGGTGCCGAACGGTTCGATCGTGCCAGCAAGGACCGATTCTTTCTTTGCGTGAGCGCGAAGGACGCGATGTTCGCGCCGGGTGAGACCCTGGTGTTCCTGGGCGAGGCGGGCGCGCTTTCGGTGGAGCTCGTACCGCAATGAGCAGGTTGTGGCTCATCGCCGCGCTTGCAACTCTGCTCGCCGCCTGCGACCAGAACATGGACGTGCAGCCCCGCTATGGTGAATATTCGCGGGCGCCGCTGTTTCGCGGCAGCGTGCTGCGCCGCCCGCCCGTGAACACGGTTGCGCGTGACGCTCTCGAACGGGAGAAAGTCGCAACCACGAAGCCGGCTCTCACGCCTGAACTCCTGGCGCGGGGACGAGAGCGCTTCGGCATTTTCTGTTCGCCATGTCATGGTGGGGGCGGCGACGGCAACGGCATCATCGTTCAGCGCGGCATGCCGCGCCCGACCAGTTATCACAGCGATCGGTTGCTCGCCGCCGACGACCAGTACTTTTTCGATGTGATCACCAATGGGCATGGCGCGATGTATTCTTACGCCGCGCGGGTCCCGCCGCGGGATCGCTGGGCCATCGCGGCCTATATCCGCGCGCTTCAGCTCAGCCGCCATGCCTCGCTCGACGATGTGCCGCCGGAGGAGCGCGCCAGACTCGAGAGCGCGCCATGAAGAGCCGCGCCGGTGCACGGAGCGGCGCGGCCGTGGTGTCGGGCCTGGTCCTGATCGCCGGATTCCTGATCGATCCGCGATCGACGGTTGCCGCCTATCTCGTTGCCTGGATCGTCTGGGGTGCCATTCCGATCGGTGCGCTCGGCCTTTTCATGACCAGCTATCTGGTGCGGCGGCGGTGGACTGAGGCGCTGCATCCGGTCTTCGTCGCAAGCGCGGGCGCTCTGCCCATTGTGGCGCTCGCATTTATTCCCGTCCTTCTACTCATGAGGGTCCTCTATCCGGCCATCGCGAATGCATCGTTGCTGCCGCCGTTCAAGGCGCGCTGGTTCGTGCCGTGGTTCTTTGTGTTGCGGACGGTGGTCTACTTCGCGGTCTGGATCGGGCTTGCCCAATGGCTCCGGCGCGCCTGGCGCAATCATGAGGCAATGGTGCGCGCCGCATCGGTCGGCGCGATCGTGTGGACCCTCACCGTGTCGTTTGCCGGGATCGACTGGATGGAGCAGCTCGAACCCGATTTTCATTCCTCGATTTACGGCCTCCTCTATCTCAGCTTCGTGCTGACGGCGGCAACGGCTTTCATCATCGGCGCCGGCCTGTTGTCGATGCGGCGGATCGGGCCGAGCCGCGGCTACAGCGGCCTCTTGCTCTCGGTGCTGCTGCTCTGGTGCTATCTCCACGCCATGCAGTATATCGTGATCTGGTCGGGAAATATTCCCAATGAAGTCACCTGGTATCTGGTGCGATCGGAGAACGGCTGGCAGTTCGTTCTAGCGGCGCTTTCCTTCGGGCAATTCGTGTTTCCGTTCTGCGCGATGCTCAGTGCCAGGGTGCGATCGGACCCGCATTGGCTGCTGGCCCTGTGCGGAACGACGTTGGCGATGCGCTGGCTCGAGTCCGCGATCCTGATCCTGCCGCCCCTTCAAGGACTCGGGGTTGCAATGACCGGGGTGATGCTGATCGCCGCGGGACTCTTTCTTGGCCTGACGTTGTGGCTGGTCTTCGATATGACGCTCGAGAAAGCGGCGGCGGCGCAGCGCCGATCGCCGCTATCTGGCGGCGAACTCGCGCCGAAGCAGGAGCCCGATTAGCAGGGCGAGCACAGTGACGCTGGTCGACGCGGCGGCGAGTAGCAGGCGCCGCGCGGCAAGCGTGTAGGTGCCGCTTGCAGGATCGAAGCCGTAGCAGAGCAGATGGACTTGATCGGTCCATCGGCCGACGCGGCCCCGGCCCGCTTCGACCAGGGCAAGGCGCAGGCTGTTCGCATCGATCGCGAGCGCCGAGAGCGTACGCGAAATCCTTCCGTCGGGGGTCACCACGAAGGCGGCAGCAGGATGGGCGAATTGATCATGCTCGCGATCATAGATCGCCCGCACGCCGAAGGCGTCGGTCAATGCGCCGATATCGGGGGCTGTGCCCCGCAGGAAGAAGCTGTGCTCGGGTAGGCCGCCTCTTGTGCTGAGCTGGGCATCCCTCATCGCCCGGGCTTGCGCAACGCTGTCCTTGGGGTCGAATCCGACAACGATCAGCCGAAAGTCCGCCCCCGCTTTCAGCCCCGTATCAGCCAGGGTGTTCGAAACGATCGATATCGCCGGCCCGCAAAGCGTTTCGCAGGTGTAGTCGGCGAGAATCCAGAGCGTGGGAATTCCTCCAAGCCAGCTTTGCAGCGGTGCGCTGCGGTCGCTCAGGTCGCTCATCCCGATCTGCAAGGGAAGTTGTGCGTTGGGGCGAGGTACGGAGCCGACCTGCTCGAGCTGCGAAGCGGTCACGGCTGCCTGCGCCGGGAACGACGTGACAAAGCAAGCCAAGATCACGATGATCCATCCCGTGACCCATGCGAGGGCTTCTCGTTCAAAAATGTCTCGGGGGGCTTGGACCGGCAAAATCGGCCTCTCCGGGTGATTCCAGAAATGAACATGGACACACGGCGATGGTTCCCATTAGGGCAGCCACGGCTGCGACGCTCTTGCGGCGCCGTGGAGTACCCTCACACGCAGAAGCCTTGGCGACCGTGGACGCCTTCGCCTGAATCGGTCCACATCCCAAATTGATCCTGCCCGTACACTTCGCTCAACTTATTATCGTCGTCTCATTCGAAGCGCCCACTCAAGCAAGCCGCATTCGGGATATTCCGCAACTCTTATCGAGCGGTCTGTGGCGCCGCCTCTCAACCCTGCGCGCCTGCCTTGACCGGCATCACCTTCTTGGGATTGAGCCAGTGGTCATCTGCTCAATGCTCGCGTTTTCGAAATAGCGAAATTCGTGGTGAGCGTTTGTTTCCGGATACCAACCAAAATGTCAATAAAGCGGACGCCAGCGGTGAATGGTCCGCGAAATTTCACGCGTGTTTTCAATGCAGCCGCGAAATTTTTCCTTCAAGAGAAGGAAACGACGTGTTGCCGTAAGTCGTTGGGATGTCTGATCTTTTCAGCTTGGTGCCCCTGGCCGGAATCGAACCAGCACTCCTTGCGGAACTCGATTTTGAGTCGAGCGCGTCTACCAGTTCCGCCACAGGGGCCCTCGGTCGGTCCCGGGACGGGGCCTCGCGAAGCCGGCGGACTATAGCCATCGCGAAAGCCCGGTCAACCCGCGCCAAAGTGATCCCGGCCGTTCTCGACAGGGCTGCGGGCCGGGGTTAGAGGCTTATAGGCACGACCCATCCGGAGAGGCTGCCGTGACGAGCCAGAGTGCTGCAATACCTGCGTTTAAACCGGCCGTGGGAGCGCCTGCGCTGACCGCCGCGCTGGCCGTCACCCTGATCGCGGCGGCGACGATCGCGGGCGCCTGGTTCTTCCAGCTGGTTCTCGACATCCTGCCCTGTCCGCTCTGCCTCGAGCAGCGCTACGCTTATTATCTCGCGATCCCGCTCGGTGCGCTCACGGTGCTGGCGGCGAGGAGTGGCGCGCCGCGGCCGCTGCTGCTCGCAGGCCTGGCCATCCTCGCGCTGGCGGCGCTCGCCAATGCCGGTCTCGGGACCTACCATTCCGGCGTTGAGTGGGGTCTTTGGAAGGGGCCGACCGATTGCACCGGTCCGGTCGGCAATCTCGGCAGCGCCGGAGATCTGCTGTCGCGGCTGGACACCGTGAAGGTGGTGCGCTGCGACGAGGTGCAGTGGCGCTTCCTCGGCCTCTCGCTCGCCGGCTACAATGTGCTGATCTCGCTGCTGATGGCCGCGATCGCCGCCTGGGGCTTTGTACGGACGGCAAAGCCCAGGTAGCTAGTCTAGAGCGCGCTCGCGGCTTCGTGCTGAAAGCCGAGATAGCTCGCCGCGACCTGTTCGTTTGCGGCGATATCGCTGGCCTTGCCGCTCAGCACGAATTCGCCGAGCTCCATCACGTAAGCGCGGTCGGCGATCTTCAGCGCGGCCTGTGCATTCTGCTCGACCAGCAGCACGGAGACACCGCTGGCGCGAAGCTCTGTGACAATGCGGAAGATGTCGGCGACGATGATCGGGGCGAGGCCGAGGCTCGGCTCGTCCAGCATCAGCAGTTTCGGCTCGCCCATCAGCGCACGGCCCATCGCGAGCATCTGCTGCTCGCCGCCGGACAAGGTGCCGGCGAGCTGCTTGCGCCGCTCCTTCAGGCGCGGAAACAACGTGTAGATACGCTCGATCGAAGTCTTTGCCTTGCTTCGCTCGATGCGGAAGGCCCCGAGCTCGAGATTGTCCTCGATGTTCATGGTCACGAACAGTTCGCGGTGCTCGGGGACGAGCCCCAGGCCCATCGCGACGCGGTCTTCGATGTCGAGCCGCGCCAGATCCTGGCCTGCAAAGCTGACGCGGCCCTTCAGCGGAAAAATCCCCATGATGGCCGAGAGCAGCGTGGTCTTGCCGGCGCCGTTGGCGCCGACAATGGTGACGATCTCGTTGGCGCCGACCTCGAGCGAGACCGAGCGCACGGCCTCGACCTTGCCGTACGAGACATGCGCATCGCTGACCGACAACAAGGCGCTCATGCCGCCACTCCGAGATAGGCCTTGATCACTTCGGGGTTGGTCTTGATCGTGGCGGGCGTGCCTTCGGCGATCTTGGTGCCGAAATCGAGCACCACGATGCGGTCGGCAAGGTTCATCACAAACCCCATGTCGTGCTCGACCAGCAGCACGCTCATGCCGCCGTCGCGCAACTCGCGCAGCAGCTTGGCAAGCTGTTGCTTCTCCATGTGGCGCAGGCCGGCGGCCGGCTCGTCGAGCAGCAGCAGCATCGGATCGACGCACAGCGCGCGCGCGATCTCGACGATGCGCTGCTGGCCAAGCGACAGGCTGCCCGCGAGCTGGTGCATCTGCTCGGCAAGCCCGACCCGCTCGATCTGGCGGGCGGCCTCCGCAAGCAATTTTGCCTCGTCGGCGCGGTCGAGCCGCAGCATGGAGGAGATCGGACCGGAATGGCCGCGCAGATGCGCGCCGATCGCGACGTTCTCCAGCACGGTCATGTCGGGGACGAGCTTCACGTGCTGGAAGGTGCGGGAGATGCCGAGCTTGACGATCTCCTGCGGCGGCGCCCGGTCGACCTTGTTGCCGAGCACGGAGATCGAGCCCGAGGTGGCCGACAGCACGCCGGTGATCAGGTTGAAGGTCGTGCTCTTGCCTGCGCCGTTCGGTCCGATCAGCGCGACGATCTCGCGGGCCTGGACGTCGAAGGAGACATTGTTGACCGCAATGACGCCGCCGAATTGCTTGCGCGCTTTCTCGACCTGGAGCAGGACGCCGGATTGGCCCACTGAGCGGGTGCGCGCCTCGAGCTTCAGCGAGGTGTCCGGCTTTTTGCCGCCGGACCTTTCGGGCAGCAACGACATCAGCCAGGGCCAGACGCCGCCGGGGGCAAGCTGGAGCAGCGCCACGAGCATGATGCCGAACACGATGGTCTCGACCTGGCCGGAGCCGGGCAGGATCAGCGGCAGATAGCTCTGCAGCACCTCTTTCAGGATCACGACGATCGCCGCGCCGAGCACGCCGCCCCAGACATAACCGGCGCCGCCGACCACGGCGATGAAGAGATATTCGATGCCGGCCTGCGCGCCGAACGGCGTCGGGTTCACCGCGCGCTGGAGATGGGCATAGAGCCAGCCGGAAAGGCCGGCGAGCACCGCGGCATGGATGAACACCAGCATTTTTGCGCGCGGCGTCTGCACGCCGAACGCTTCGGCCGCGACATGTCCGCGTCGCAGTGCCCGAATGGCACGGCCGGTGCGGGAGTCCAGCAGGTTCATGGTGACGAGCGCCGAGAGGATCACGGCGACCCAGATCGCGTAATAGATCGAACCGGGTGAGAGCATCCTGAACGAGCCGATCGACAGCGGCGGAATCGCCGAGATGCCGTCATTGCGGCCGAGGAATTCCAGCTTGCTGAAGAGGTAGAACAGGCCAAGCCCCCAGGCCAGCGTGCCGAGCGGCAGATAATGGCCGGAGAGGCGGACCGTGACGAGGCCGAGCAGGACCGCCAGCAGGCCGCTCACCACCAGCGAGAGCGGCAAGGTCAGCCAGGGTGACAGACCGTAAGTCGCCGACAGCACCGCGGTGGTGTAGGCGCCGAAGCCGACAAAAGCCGCCTGGCCGAACGAGGTCAGGCCGCCGACGCCGGTGAGCAACACGAGCCCCATCGCGACCAGGGCCGTGAGGCCGATATTGTCGAGCAGCACGATCCAGAACGGCGGCATGCCCGGGACAAACGGGATCGCCGCCATCACGAGCGCGAAGATGAGAATGGGAAGCCGGTTCTGCATCTTGGCGTCAGTCCTTCTCTTCCTCGACGGCGGGGGCTGCCAGCGAACGCAGCAGCAGCACCGGAATCAACAGCATGAACACGATCACCTCCTTGTAGTTGGAGGCATAGAACGACGAGAACGCCTCGACGATGCCGACAAAGAGCGCCGCAATGGCGGTGAGCGGATAGCTGACCAGCCCGCCGATGATCGCGGCGACGAAGCCTTTCAGGCCGATCAGGAAGCCCGAGTCGTAATAGAGAGTGGTGATCGGCACGATCAAAATGCCCGAGAGCGCGCCGATCACGGACGCGAGCAAAAAGGCGATCTGCCCCGATAGCGAGGTGCGGATGCCGACGAGCCGCGCCCCGAGCCGGTTGACGGCGGTAGCCCGCAGCGCCTTGCCGTAGAGCGTCAAGCCGAAGAACAGCCACAAGCCGACGATGAAGGCGACGGTGATGCCGTAGACCGCGAGACTCTGGCCGGTGAACCGCAGCGAGCCCGCGGTGAAGGCGGCCGACAGCACGGCGGGCCCGCGCTGGCCCTCGGCGCCGAAGAACAGCAAGCCAAGTCCCTGCAGCGCCAGATGGACGCCGACCGAGGCGATCAGCAGCACCAGCACGGAGGTGTGCGCCAGCGGCTGAAACACGATGCGGTAGAGCGACAGTCCGATCAGTGCGACAATCACCAGGGACAGCGCCATGGCGACCGCGATCGGCGGCTTCTGGCCGGAGAGGTAAATGGTTACAGCCAGCACGATGGCGGGCAGCACGATGTTGGCGAGCAGGCTCCGCGCAACCAGCCGGCCATGCAGCGCCTTGCGGGCCGCGAACAGGTCGAAGGCGAAGGCGACGATGCCCATGGCCAGCGCGAGCTTGGCCGTGCCGGGCATCTGGCCCGAGGCCAGCGAGGCATAGGTCAGCGCGCCATAGGTGACGAACTCGCCCTGCGGAATCAGGATGACGCGGGTGACGGCGAACACCAACACCAGCGCCAGCCCGAGAAGCGCATAGATCGCGCCATTGGTGATGCCGTCCTGCAGCAGGAACAGCATGATGGTGGTATTCAAGACCGGACGCTCCCCCTCAAAGATTAAGGACCGTCTCCGCAATTGCGGTGGATGGTCCCTTCACAGCCATTGAAATACGCTGACGATATTTGATATGGTCCATAACAATTATCAAATATAACATCAAGGGTGGGGAACGACCCGTCCCGAATTTAGCGGGATTGCGAGCACGAGGCGATGACCGTTTCTAAAACCGCTGAAAAACTGGCCGAGGCGGCCAAGGGCCGCAAGGACCCGTCCGACGGCCCGCCCGAAGCCCTCCAGCTCGGCGAGCTGTCCGAACAGCTCGGCTATGTGCTCAAGCGCGCCCAGCTCAAGGTGTTCGAGAATTTCTTGCGCTGCGTGGCCTCGCTCCAGCTCACGCCGGCGCAGTTTTCCGTGCTGCTGCTGGTCGAGAAGAATCCGGGCCGTAACCAGACCGAGATCGCCTCCACCCTCGGCATCCTGCGCCCGAATTTCGTGGCCCTGCTCGACAATCTCGAAAGTCGCGACCTCTGCGCCCGGATCCGCTCCACCAACGACCGCCGCTCGCACATTCTGGTGCTGACCGACAAGGGCAAGGCGGTGCTGGCGCGGGCCAGGAAACTCGTCGCCACCAAGCACGAGTCGCGGCTGAACGAGCTGCTCGGGCAAGCCAACCGCGAAGCCCTGCTCGGGATGCTCTCGAAGATCGCCAACGAGTTTTGACGGGGCGCGGACCGTCGCGTCAGGCGGCGGCGATACGAGCCGGTCCGATGCGCCCCTCCGGCAACAGAAAGCGGCGTTCGATCTCGGCGGCCGGCACCGGGCGGCTGAACAGATAGCCCTGCATTTCCGTGCAGCCTTCGGCCGCGATCCGATCCCGCTGCTCGTCGGTCTCGACGCCCTCGGCCGTGGTCGTCATGCCCATGCCGCGCGCCAGCGCAACGACCGCTCTCACGATGCTCAGCGAGCCCGCGTCGTTTGCCACGCCGCTGACGAAGGAACGATCGATCTTGATCTTGTCGAACGGGAAACATTGCAGATAGGTCAGCGACGAATAGCCCGTGCCGAAATCATCCATTGCGATCCTGATACCGAGTGCGCGCAGCCGGTGCAGCGTTGCCAGCGTTGCGTCCCTGTCCTGCAGCAGCACGCTTTCCGTGATCTCGATTTCCAGCCGCCGCGGATCGAGGCGCGAGGCCGCCAGCGCGCCGACGATCACCTCGGTCAGGCCCGGATGGCGGAATTGCGCCGCCGAGATGTTGATGGCGACGTGGAGGTGGTTCGGCCACCGGCTCGCGGTGGCACAGGCCTGCCGGATCACCCATTCCCCGACCGGCACGATCAGGCCGATCTCTTCGGCGAGCGGGATGAAGTCGTTGGGTGCGACGAGGCCGCGTTGCGGATGCCGCCATCGGATCAGCGCCTCGAACCCGCTGATCTCGGGGACGTCGGCCTTGACGATCGGCTGGTAGTGCAATTCGAACTCGCCTGCCGCAAGGCCCTTCCGCAGGTCCTGCTCCAGTGCGCGGCGGCTCTGCACCTCCTGGTCCATTGACGGCTCGAAGAAGCGCTGCAGGCCGCGGCCATCGCTTTTGGCCCGATAGAGCGCAAGGTCCGCATTGTGCAGCAGCAGTTCGGGCGTCCTGCCGTCCCTGGGCGCCAGGGCGATGCCGATGCTGGCGCCCGTGACGGCCTGGTGCCCGTCAAGCTCGAACGGGACGCTCAATCGCTCGACGACGCGGCGCGCGAGCACGCCCGCTTCGGCCGAATCGGAAATCGGGGTCTGGAGAATCACGAATTCATCGCCGCCCATCCGCGCGATCGTATCGCTGTCGCGCCCGAGCTCGCGCAGGCGGCGGGCGACATCCTTCAACAGCGTGTCGCCGGCGAGATGACCCAGGGTGTCGTTGACCGCCTTGAACTTGTCGAGATCGATGTGGTGGACCGCGAACGTGCCTCCTAGCGCGAGAGCCTGCTCGAGGCGCTGGCCGAGCAGGGCTCGATTGGCAAGGTCGGTGAGCGCGTCGTGATGCGCCATGTGGGCAATCTGCAGCTCCGCCTTCCGCTGCTCGGTGATGTCTTCATGGGTCGCGACCCAGCCGAGGTCAGGCATCGGCCGGTGCCTGATCTTGAAGGTCCGCCCGTTCCGCATTTCGAGGATGCTGTCGCTGGCCTCGGCCGAAATCGCGACGTCGGTCCGCCATTTCAGATACGCCTCTCGCGGCATCGGCGGCACGCTGCCCGCCTCGAAGCGCATATCCAGGATTTCCGCGAGAGGCGTGCCCGGACGGACGCGGTCGGCCGACAGGCCATACATGTCGATGAAGTGCGTGTTGCAGACCAGCAGCCGGTGGTTGGCGTCGAAGAAGCAGAGCCCGTGCGACATGTTGTTGATCGCGGTGTCGAACTGCAAATTGCGCTGCTGCAGCCGTGCGCTGAGCTCCTCGCGCTCGGTGATGTCCTCGTGGGTCGCCATGCCGCCGCCGCCGGGCAGGGGATGGATGGTGTAGGCCATGATCCTTCCGTCGGCGAATTCCTGGACGGTGTTCTCGGTGACGACGTCGCCTTCGGTGCGCGCGCGCACATAGGCTCCGGCTTCGCCGCGGATCTTCAGGCCGAGTTTGAGCCGGTGCTCGATCAGCCCGGCGACCGGCGTGCCCGGTCGCACCTGTTCGGGCGACAGCGCGTACATCTCACGATAGCGCGGATTGCAGAAAATGACCTTGCGCTCGCTGTCGAACAGGATGATCCCGAGCCATAGGTTGTTGACGGCCGCCTCGAGCAGTTCGCCCAAGACGAACCGGTCGGCGCCGTCGCTGTCACAATTGGCCAAAGCATGATCGGCCACGCGTGCTTGCCCCCAATATCATGGGCAATTAAAGCAGCCGGCGGTGAATGACCTCCACCGAATTGCCTGTTCCCAGGGCAGGTTCCTGAAGTTGCGGCGAATGTCTGGTTAATGAAGGCCGGCAGGGCCATCGTGGAACGTCGGTACGGCCGGATTTTCAGGGATCATTAGCCATTCGGGGCGGCGCACCGGGCAGGCGATCGGGTGGAACGCCGGCGCCGATCGCGCGGCCTCAATCCACCAAAATCACCCGGATATCGTTGACGTTGGTCAGCGTCGGCCCGGGCAGCAGCAAGTCGCCCGTCGCTTCGAAGAAATTGGTCGCGTCGTTGTTGTCCAGATAGGCCTGCGGCTGAAGCGCTAGCGCCTTCATCTTCGCGAACGTGGTGGCGTCGATCAGCGCGCCGGCGGGGTCGGTGGGATGGCCGGCGCCGCCGTCGGCACCGTCGGTGTCGCCGGCCAGCGCCGCGATATCAGGTGTGTCCTTCAGGAGAGCCGCCAGCGCCAGCGCATATTCCTGGTTCGGCCCGCCGCGGCCATGGCCGCGCACGGTGACCGTGAGCTCGCCGCCGGAGAGGATCGCGATGCGCTTGCCTTGCGCGCGCGCCTGGAGCGCGAGCCTGGCGTGATCGGCGGCAACCTCGCGCGCCTCGCCCTCGAGATCGGCGCCGAGATCGATGGTCTCGTAGCCGGCGTCTTTCGCCAGCCTCACCGCGGCGTCGAGCGATTGCTTGGGGCGCGCGATCAATTCGAAATGCGCGCGCGCGAAGGCGGCATCACCCGGCTTGCAGCTTTCATTGGCGGGATATTCGAGCGCGCGGCGCACGGCATCGTCGATGTCGAGCTTGTACTTCGCCACGATCGCGCGCGCATCCGCCAGCGTGGTCGGATCGGGCACGGTGGGACCGGACGCGATCGCGGAAGGATCGTCATGCGGCACGTCGGAGATCGCGAGCGTCACGATCTCGGCCGCGTTCTGGCCGGCGCGCGCCAGCCGGCCGCCCTTGATGCGCGAAAGATGCTTGCGCACGGTGTTCACTTCGCCGATCGGCGCGCCCGAGCGCAACAGCGCCTTGTTGACCGCCTGCTTCTGCGCGAAGCTGATGCCGCGCGCCGGTGCGATCCAGTTCGCGGAGCCGCCGCCGGTGAGCAGCACCAGCAGCAGATCGTCGGGCCCGGCCTGCGCGGCCAGTTCGAGCGTGTCGGCCGCGCCCCGCAGGCCGGCTTCGTCAGGCACGGGATGGCCGGCCTCGACCACGCGGATGCGGCGCGTCGGCACGCCGTAGCCGTGGCGGGTGGTGGCGATGCCGACCAGCCGCTCCGGCGCGAGCTTGAGCGTGTCGAGATAGTGCCGCTCCGCGGCCGCGGCCATCGCGCCTGCGCCCTTGCCGGCGGCGAGGCAGATCACGTGTCCCTTCGGAGCGGGCCGCAGATGCGGCGCCAGCACCGTGTCGGGATGCGCGGCGGCAACGGCGGCGTCGTAGAGCGCGCGGAGCAGGGGACGTCGGTCGGTCATGACGATGGCCTTCAGCGAACGAGCATGTGGCGGCGATATCGCCGGCTACCTGCCTACCGCATCAGACGTGAGAGCGTAAAGCAGGGTTTGCCGTCATTCGATTGTGCAATCGCGTGATCATAATCCGCACGCAGGCAAAAGCCCCCTGCGATGTCCTCGCAGGGGGCTATCTGTCGTTGCGTATGCGGCTAGCCGCCGACGTCGGCGCTGATCACGTCGCCGAACAGATCCCACTTCTCGCCCTTGAATCTTTCGAGCTGGAGCTGGCTGATCGGCGCGAAGTCGGTCGGGGAGGTGTTGATCTGGATGCCCGGCAGCAGCACCTCGGTGCGGAAGTTCTTCAGGCTGGCGGCCTGCTTCATGACGTTCGCGCGGGTGAGATCGTCCCCGCACTGCTTCAGCACCTGGACCAGGGTCTGGGCCACGCCGTAGCCGACGATGGTGCCGTGGTCGAGCTTGTCGCCGTCCGGGAAGTATTTTGTCATGAAGGCGAGGAAGTCCTTCATGCCGGGATCATTATTCCATTCCGGATCGGACACGTCCTTCAGATAGTCGGCAGAGATGATGTCCTGCGAGTTCTCGAAGCCCGCGGGTTTGAGCACGCTGCCGACGGAGGCCGAGACGTTGTTGAGGAAGTGCAGCGGCTTCCAGCCGACCTCGGCGATCTTCTTGATCGCCTGCGCTGCGAATTTCGGCGTCGTGATATTCATGAAGACATCGGCGCCGGTCGACTTCAGCTTGACGATGTGGTTGTCGATGGTCGGCTCGGAGGTCTCGTAGCTCTCTTCCGCAACGATCATCGAGGCCGCCTTGGCACCCAGGCCGTCCTTCAGGCCCTTCACATAGTCCTTGCCGTAATCGTCGTTCTGGTAGAGCACGGCGATCTTGGCGTCCGGCTTGTTCTTCAAGAGCCACTTCGCATAGATCTGCGTCTCGCTCTGGTAGTTGGGCTGCCAGCCCATCGTCCAAGGGAAGTCTTTCGGATCGTTCCACTTGGTGGCGCCGGTCGCGACGAACAGCTGCGGCACCTTCTTCGAGTTCATGTATTTGTGGATCGCTGAATTCGGCGGCGTGCCGAGCGAATTGAAGATGAACAGCACTTCGTCGCTCTCGACCAGCTTGCGCGCCTGCTCGACCGTCTTCGGCGGCGAGTAGGCATCGTCATACGAGATGAAGTTGATCTTGCGGCCGTTGATGCCGCCTTCCTCGTTGATCTTCTTGAAATAGGCGGCCTCGGTCCGCCCGATGATGCCGTAGGCGGAGGCCGGTCCGCTGTAGGGCATGATGTTGCCGACCTTGATCTCGGTATCGGTCGCGCCGGTATCGTATTTCTTCTGGGCCGACGCGATGGTGGTCGATGCCGCAATGAGCGCGAGCGCCAGAGACGCGGCCGCAAGCTTGCCGGTGACAGCGGGCATTCCTATCTCCCTATTTTCTTGGTGTGTGTGCGTTCCTTTTTTTGTCTTCATGGTTTTTGGCGGACGCGACTGCAATTCAATACGATTTACCCGGTGTCTTCAAGAAAAAGCCCCTGCGATCCGGTCGCAGGGGCTGCTTCTTTAGTAGACATTCTCGCTGGCTTGGCTTCAGCCGCCGACGTCGCCGCTGATGACCTCGCCGAACAGCTCCCAGGTCTCGCCCTTGAAGCGCTCGAGTTGCACCTGCGAGATCGGGGCGAAGTCGGTGGGGCTGGTGTTAACCTTGATGCCGGGAAGCAGTCCGGCGGGCTCGAAATCTCTCAGGCTCGCGGCCTGCTTCATGATGTTTTCGCGAGTGAGATTGTCGCCGCAGGCCTTTAACACCTGCACGAGCCCTTGCGAGACGATGTAGCCGTACATGACCGAAGCGTCGGCGCGGTTCGCATCCGGGTAGTATTTGTCCAGGAATTCGTTCCAGGCCTTCATGCCTGGATCGTTCTTCCACTGCGGATCGGTCGGGTCCTTGAAGTATTGCGAGGAGATGATGCCCTGCGCGTTGTCGAAACCCGCCGGCTTGATCACGCTGCCGATGGATGCCGAGACGTTGTTGAGAAAATGCATGGGCTTCCAGCCGATCTCGGCGTTCTTCTTGATCGCCTGCGCCGCGAATTTCGGCGTGGTGATGTTGAAGAACACGTCGGCGCCGGTCGACTTCATCTTGACGATGTGGGAATCGATCGTCGGCTCGGATACCTCGTAGCTTTCCTCGATCACGATCATCGAGCTGGCCTTGGCGCCAAGTCCCTCCTTGAAGCCTTTCAGATAGTCCTTGCCGTAGTCGTCGTTCTGATACAGCACGGCGATCTTGCCGTCCGAATGGTTTTTCAGGATGTATTTCGCGTAGATGATGGCTTCGCTCTGGTAGTTGGGCTGCCAGCCCATGGTCCAGGGAAATTCCTTCGGGTCGTTCCACTTGGTGGCGCCCGTGGCGACGAACAGCTGCGGCACCTTCTTCGAGTTCATGTATTTCTGGATAGCGGAGTTGGGCGGCGTGCCGAGCGAGTTGAAGATCAGGAGCACCTCGTCGCTCTCCACAAGCTTCCGCGCCTGCTCGACCGTCTTCGGCGGCGAGTAGGCATCGTCATAGCTGATGAAGTTGATCTTGCGGCCGTTGATCCCGCCTTCCGCGTTGATCTTGCGGAAATAGGCTTCTTCGGTCTTGCCGATGACGCCGTAAGCCGAGGCGGGGCCGCTGTAAGGCATGATGTTGCCGATCTTGATCTCGGTGTCCGTTGCGCCGGTGTCGTATTTTTTTTGCGCCGACGCTGCCGTGGATAGGACGGCAGTCAGCGCGAGAGCAGCCGCAAGGGCCCCCAGGCGCACATGCATCGCAGGCATCTTGATCTCCCTTGGTCCGTTTCAATGTGTCGTTTTTTTTGATTGGGAGCGCTCGTTTGCGTCGCTCCTCTGCACATTGAATACCCTTCCCGCCCGGCCAGCAAGAAAAACGCCTCAATGATAATCGCAGTCGACGCAATTTGATCGATGCGGCGCGGAATATTCCGGCCGGTGAGATTCCGTCTCTCGCGGCAACTGACTGATCCTGAGTTGCGTCCCGAATCCAGCGTCACTTCAAATTGCGCTGCGGGGAAAGAACTCTAATGGCCAATCTCGCTCGAGATCACGTCGCCGAACAGCTCCCATTTTTTGCCCCTGAACCGCATCATCTGGAGCTGCTCGATCGGAGCGAAATTGTCGGGCGCGGTGTTGATCTTGATGCCGGGCAGCAGCGTATCGGGCTCGAAATCCTTCAAGGACGCGGCCTGCTTCATGATGTTGTCGCGGGTGAGGTCGTCACCGCACATTTGCAGCACCTTCACCATGGTCTGCGCGGCCGCGTAGCCGAACACCACGCCGGCATCGAGCTTGTTCGCCTTAGGGGCGTACTTCGCGACGAAGTTATAGAACCGCTTCATGCCGTCGTCGGCATTCCATTGCGGGTCGGAGCCGTCCTTGATGTAGCTCGCCGACAGGATGCCTTGTGCAATCTCGAAGCCCGCGGGCTCGATCACGCCGCCGACAGAAGCCGAGACGTTGGAGATGATGTGGATCGGATGCCAGTTGATCTCGGCCGCCTTCTTGATCGCCTGGGCGGCAAATTTCGGCGTGGTGACGCTGATGAAGACGTCGGCGCCCGCCGCCTTCAGCTTCACGACATGCTCGTCGACGGCAGGCTCCGTGGTGTCGTAGCCCTCTTCCAGCACGATCATCGAGGCCTTGGCGCCGAGGCCGTCCTTCAGCCCGTTCAAATAGTCCTTGCCGAAATCGTCGTTCTGGTAGAGCACGCCGATCTTGGCGTCGGGCTTCTCTGTCATGATGTATTTGGCATAGATCCGCGCCTCGCTGGCGTAGCTCGGCTGCCAGCCCATGGTCCAGGGATATTGCCGGGGGTCGTTCCACTTCGAGGCGCCGCTCGCCACGAACAGTTGCGGCACCTTCTTGTCGTTCATGTATTTGCGGATGGCGCCGTTGGTGGAGGTGCCGAGCGAGCCGAAGATCAGAAGCACGCCGTCGCTCTCGACCAGCTTGCGCGCCTGCTCCACCGTTTTCGGCGGCGAATAGGCATCGTCATAGGAGATGAATTTGACCTTGCGGCCGTTGATGCCGCCTTCGGCGTTGATCTTGTTGAAATAGGCGTCCTCGGTCTGGCCGATCACGGCATAGGCGGAGGCCGGGCCGCTATAGGGCATGATATTGCCGATTTTGATCTCGGTGTCGGTCGCCCCGGTGTCGTATTTCTTCTGCGCCAGCGCCGGGTTGCACATCGCAGTGCACAACGTGAATGCCGCCCAAACGGACGCAACCTGAAATCGAACGGCGATCATTGCTCTCCCACCCGCGGCTGGATCGGCCCGCATTGAACAAGATTGAAGCATGACGTCAACAAAAAGCCCCCGCGTTCGATCGCGGGGGCTTCTCGACTTTCGACTATGGCGTCAGCGCATCATTCCGGAGCGACATCGCCGTTCAGGATCTCGCCGAACTGTTCCCATCTCTCGCCCTTGAAACGCTGCATCTGGAGCTGGCTGATCGGGGCGAAGTCGCTTGGACCGGTGTTGATCTTGACACCCGGCAGCAGCGTGTCGGGAGCGAAGTCCTTCAGGCTCGCCGCCTGCTTCATCAGATTGGCGCGGGTGAGATCGTCGCCGCACTGCTCCAGCGCCTTGGCCAGCGTCTGCGCCGCACCATAGCCGTAGACGATGCTGGCATCGGTCTTGTCCGCGCCGGGCATGTACTTGTCGAGGAACTCGGACCACTTCTTCATGCCGGGGTCGTCGTTCCAGCGCGGATCGGCGCCGTCCTTGGCATAGGCCGCCGACAGCACGCCCTGCGAGGCCTCGAAGCCGGCCGGCTTCATCACGCTGCCGACCGACGCCGACACATTGGTGATGATCTGCAGCGGCTTCCAGCCGAGCTCGGCGGTCTTCTTGATGGTCTGGGCGCCGAATTTCGGGGTCGTGTAGATCATCAGCACGTCGGGATTGGCGGCCTTGATCTTGACGATGTGGCCGTCGATCGACGGCTCGGACACCTCGTAGCTCTCCTCCATGATGATGGACGAGGCCTTGGCGCCGAGGCCGTCCTTGGTGCCCTTGAGGTAGTCTTTGCCGAAATCGTCGTTCTGATAGAGGATCGCGATCTTGGCGTCGGGCTTCTCTTTCAGCAGCCATTTCGCGTAGATCTGCGCTTCGCTCTGATAGGAGGGCTGCCACCCCATGGTCCAGGGGAAGTTCTTCGGATCGTTCCACTTGGTGGCGCCGGTGGCGACGAACAACTGCGGGATCTTCTTGGCGTTCAGGTATTTCTGGATCGCGCTGTTCGAGGGCGTGCCCAGCGGGTTGAACACGGCGAGCACCTCGTCGCTCTCGACCAGCTTGCGGACCTGCTCGACCGCCTTGGGCGGTGAATAGCCGTCGTCATAGGTGACGAAGTTGATCTTGCGGCCGTTGATGCCGCCCTTGTCGTTGATCATCTTGAAATAGGCTTCTTCGGTCTTGCCGATGACGCCATAGGCCGAGGCCGGACCGCTGTACGGCATGATGTTGCCGATCTTGATCTCGGTGTCGGTCGCGCCGGTGTCGTATTTCTTCTGAGCGAGTGCTGCGCCGGAGGTGAAAGTGATGACCGCCGTTGCTGTTACCAGCGCGGCGGTTCGGAGTGTTCTTTCGAAAATCAATTTGGTCTCCTTCTTTAATGGACCGTTTTCAGTTCTTTCTGAGTCTTCCGGCGAGTTGCTGGCCCATGATCGCGACCTGCCGTGCGCCGTGCGGCACGAGGTAGATGACGAGGAACAGCAGCACGCCGAACACGGCGCCGGAGAGACCCTTCGAGATGCCCTCCGCGATGTTCGGCACGAAGATGATGAAGGCGGCGCCGACGATCGAGCCGGGCAGCCAGCCCACGCCGCCGACGACCATGCCGAGGAACAGCTGGATCGCCAGCGTGATGGTGAAGCTGTCGGGCGCGACGAACTGGACCGCGATCGCGCTGAGGCCGCCGGCGACGCCGGTGATGCCGGCCGAGACGCCAAAGGCCAGCGTCTTGTAGAGCGCGACGTTGACGCCCATGGCGGAGGCCGCGATCTCGTTGTCGCGGATCGCCATGAAGGCACGGCCCGAGCGGGAGCGCAGCAGGTTCACCGAGAAGATGTAGATCGCGAGCACGACGACGAGCGAGAAGTAATAGAGCCACATGTCCTGCGACATCGGCAGCCCGAACGGTGCGTCCGGCTTGGTGACGACGAGGCCCTGCACGCCGCCGGTCCACTTCTCGAGGAAATTCAATTTCAGCAGCTGCGGCATGGCGGTGGCGAGCGCGAAGGTGGCCAGCGCGAGGTACACGCCGGACAGCCGCAAGGCCGGCTGGCCGAACAGGAAGCCCGCGCCGAAGCAAATGACGCCCGCGACCGGCAGGCAGAGGAAATAGGGGACGTTGAACTGCTCCATCATCACCGCGGTGACATAGGCGCCGACGCCGTAGAACGCGCTCTGGCCAAGCGAGAACTGGCCCGAGCCGCCGGTCAGGATGTTCAGCGCCAGCACGGCGAGACCCAGATACAGCAACTGAGTCAGCTGGAAGATGACGAAGTTCTTCGCAAACAGCGGAACGGCGACGAGAAGCAGCAGCACCACGAGCGAGGTGCCCGTGCCCAGCGTCATGGCGCGCTTCGGAACGGCCTCGACGGCCGGGGCTTCCGTGACGACGTCTTCTACAGCGCTCATGATCAAACTCGCTTGACGATGTGCCGGCCGAACAGACCAGCGGGTTTGACGACCAGGACGGAGATGATCAGCGCGAGCGCGATCGGGAGTTTGAGTTCATTGCCGACCCCGGGGACGTAGGTGCCGACAAGGTTCTCGAAGATGCCCATCAAGAAGCCGCCGACCACGGCCCCGAACGGGCTGGTTAGTCCGCCGAGCACGGCGGCGGCGAAGCCGTAGAGCAGGATGCCGATCATCATGTTGGGTTCCAGGAACACGACGGGAGCGATCAGCATGCCGGCGATCGCGCCGATCGCAGACGCCATGCCCCAGCCGAGCGCGATCATCCAGGAGGTGTTGATGCCGACGAGGCGGGCCGATTCGGGCACCGAGGCGGCCGCCCGCATCGCGAGGCCGATCCGGGTGTACTGGAAGAAGAAGTAGAGACCGATCAGCAGCAGCAAGGTGACGCCGATCATGCCGGCCTGGTGGGTCGAGATCAGCTGGCTGCCAAGAAACGGCGAAGAGCCGAACGGGGTCGGATATTGCTTGATGGTGAAGTCCCAGATCAGGCCGGCCGAGGAGTTGATGATCGAAAACAGCGCAATGAAGCCGGCGACATTGGTGAGGATCGGGGCCTTGGCGAGCGGCTTGAACAGGATGCGCTCGATGGCAATGCCGCCGACGAAGGCGAAGACCAGCGTGAGCACGAAAGCGACCCAATAAGGAACGCCCCACTGCATCAGCTGCCAGGAGATGAAGGTCGAGAACATCGCCATCTCGCCCTGCGCGAAGTTGAGATGGTCGATGGCCTGGTAGATCATGACCACGGCGAGCGCCATGCAGGCGTAGATCGCGCCGGTGGCAATCCCAGCCAGGACCTGGTTGGTAAACAGTTCCATTGTCCCGGCTCCTCAGTAACCCAGATAGGATTTGCGGATTTCTTCGTTGTTCGCGATGTCCTTGGCATTGCCCGACATCACGATGCGGCCGGTCTCGATCACATAGGCCTGGTCGGCGAGCTCGAGCGCAAGCTGGGCGTTCTGCTCGACCACCAGAATCGACACCTTGTCCTCGCGATTGATCTTGCCGAGGATGCCGAACAGGTCGCGCACCACGAGTGGCGCCAGCCCGAAGGACGGCTCGTCGAGCAGCATCAGCCGGGGCCGCAGCATCAGCGCACGCGCGACCGCGAGCATCTGCTGTTCGCCGCCGGAGAGGGTGCCGGCCTGCTGGGTGTGCCGCTGCTTCAGGACCGGGAAATGCGCATACATGCGCTCGATGTCGGAGATGATGCCGGCATTGTCCTTGCGGGTGATGGCGCCGAGCTGGAGGTTTTCCTCCACCGTCATGGTGGTGAAGGTGCCGCGGCCCTGCGGCACATGCGCGATGCCGAACCGCACGATGCTTTCGGTGGAGCGGTTGTTCAGCGGTTTGCCGTCGAACTCGATTCCGCCGGTGGAGCGCACCATGTTGCAGATCGCGCGCAGCGTCGTGGTCTTGCCGGCGCCGTTGGCACCGAGCAGCGTGGTCAGCGAGCCTTCGCTGAGCGAGAAGGAGAGGCCATGGAGCGCCTGGACCTGGCCGTAATAGGCGCGCAGGTCCTTGACGTTGAGCAGCGTCGTCATTGGTCCTTGCTCCCGAGATAGGCCTTGATGACGTCGGGATCCACCTGCACCTGGGCGGGTGTGCCTTCCGCGAGCTTCTTGCCGAAATTTAGCGCGACGACGTGGTCGGCGATCGACATCACGAGGCCCATGTGGTGCTCGACCAGCAGCACGGTCATGTGACGGTCGTCGCGGATGCGGCGGATGAGGTCGCCGAGCACATGGACTTCCTCGTGGTTGAGGCCGCCCGCGGGCTCGTCGAGCAACAGGATCTTCGGGTCCGCCGCGAGCGCGCGCGCCAATTCGACGCGCTTCTGCGTGCCGAAGGGCAGGCCGGACACGACGCTATGGGCGACGTCCTCCAGGTCGAGATAGGCGAGGATCTCGTGCACCTTCTTGTTGACGCTGCTCTCGCTGCGGCGAATCCAGGCAAGGCGCAGCGAGTCGCTGATGATGTCGCTGGAGGTGCGGGCGTGGGTGCCGACGCGGACATTGTCCATGACCGAGAGGTTCGGAAACAGCGCCACGTTCTGGAAGGTCCGGCCAATGCCGATCTCGGCGATCCGGTGCGCAGGCCGCGTCAGGATGCTCGCGCCCTCCATCAGGATATCGCCGGACGACGGCTGGTACAGCCGGGAGAGGCAGTTGAACAGCGTGGTCTTGCCGGCGCCGTTGGGCCCGATCAATCCGAGGATCTGGCCCTTGTGCATGTCGAACGACACGCCGTTGAGCGCGACAATGCCGCCGAACACGACGCTGACGTCGCGAACCGCGAGCAGAGGCGATGTCCCCTGCGCGAGCTGTGCCTGCGTCATCTCGTCTCGCCCACGTTGTTCAGTGGGCGGAGGAGCGATGTGAACCGCTCCCGGCAATGACGAAGGCTATCTGATCCCCTCGGCCACACGCGCAACTTTTCCTCCTGACTTCAGCTTCTTGCTGTCTTGTTTTTTTGAATGCGGCATCAGACCCCCCAGTGCCGCTTCGATGTTCCTTACCATCGCAAGCAGACGCGGTCCAATGTCGTTGATCAAACGCTCTTCCGTGAAGCGGAATGCAGGCGCGCCGCAATTGAATGCGTAAGGCCCGGTTCCGTCGTTGAGCTTGAGCGCGACGCCGGCCGCGCCAATGTCGTCGTGCCAGTCGCCGACGGACATCGCAAAGCCGTACTTCGCGACGGTTTCGCCGGATCGTTCCAACCCGTCGCGCATCTTGGGCCAGCGGCTGCCGTAATGTTCGCGCAGGACACGCGACAATTCGGCGCGGTCGTCTTCGCTCAGCGCCCAGAAATAGGCGCGGCCCATCGCGCTGGTTGCAATCGGCACGCGGGAGCCGACGTCAAGTTGAACGCCGACGGTCTCGCTGCCGCGGCTCTGCCCGAAATAGATCATGCTGTGACGATCGCGGCCGCCGACGGCGACCGCTCCGCCCGTGGCGCGCATCACTTCCTCGCGAAACGGCTCGGACAAATGCCGAACACCGAGATTGGCGAGCGCCGCGTAACCGAGCGACATTGCAGCGGGCGTCAGCTGGTACTTCTCGAAGCGAGGAACCGGCGCCAGATAGCCGAGCTTGGTTAACGTATAGGTCAGCCGCGATACCGTCGGCTTGGGCAGATTCGTCCGCGACGCGATCTCCTGATTGCCGAGAAGGCCGTCATTGGGTTCGAATGCGCGCAATACGTCCAGCCCGCGGGAAAGCGCGACCACGAAATTCCGGTCGGTCGCAGTCTTCTTTCCTGTACGCTTCATCCCTGATCTGCTCTTGCGCGGAGTCGTTGACAAGCCACGTGCTTCAAAATAACCCTGCCGTCAAGATGCGGAATTAAATTCCGCACTGCGAGATTGAACAAAAATTACCCCAGGAGGGACACCGTGAGCGAAGTGGTCAAGCTTGAGCGTCATGACGAAATCGGGATCGTCACGGTCGACAGCCCTCCGGTCAACGCGCTGAGCGCCGCAGTGCGCGGCGGTATTCTGACGTGCATCAAGGCCGCGATCGCCGACCCCGCGATCAAGGGCATCGTGCTGACCTGCGCCGGCCGCACCTTTATCGCCGGTGCCGACATCACCGAATTCGGCAAGCCGCCGAAGCCGCCCGGCCTCAACGAAGTGCTGGCCGAGATGGAGAATTCGCCGAAGCCGATCGTGGCCGCGATCCACGGCACCGCCCTCGGTGGCGGCCTCGAGGTCGCGCTGGCCTGTCATTTCCGCGTGGCGGTCAAAGAGGCCAAGCTCGGCCTGCCCGAGGTCAAGCTCGGCCTGCTGCCGGGCGCCGGCGGCACCCAGCGCCTGCCGCGCGCGGTTGGGCCCGAGCTTGCCGTCAAGATGATCGTGGGCGGTGACCCGATCGGCGCGGCCGAGGCGCTGAAGCACGGCCTGATCGAGGAGATCGTCGAAGGCCCGGCCTCCGGCGGCGAAGCCTTCGTCCGCAAGCTGCTGGCCGAGAAGCGTCCGCTGCGCCGTCTGCGCGACGACGATTCCAAGATCGCGGCGGCGAAGGCCGACCGCTCGATCTTCACCAATGCGGTCGCCGCGATGACCAAGAAGTCGCGCGGCCTGGAAGCGCCGTTCGCGGCGGCCGACGCCGTCGGCTACGCCATCGACCTGCCGTTCGACGAGGGCCTGAAGAAGGAGCGCGAGGGCTTCCTCAAGCTCGTCGCCAGCGACCAGTCCAAGGCGCAGCGCTATGCCTTCTTCGCCGAGCGAGAGGCCAGCAAGATCGCGGGCGTGCCCGAGGGCACCAGGTCGCGGCCGGTGAACCGCGTCGCCATCCTCGGCGCCGGCACCATGGGCGGCGGCATCGCGATGTCGTTTGCCAATGCCGGCGTTCCCGTCACTTTGATCGAGACCGGCGAGGAGCAGCTCAAGCGCGGCATGGGCATCATGCAGAAGAACTGGGAAGCGACCGCCGCGCGCGGCGGCATCCCGGCGGATGCGCCCGCCAAGCGCATGGCGCTGATCAACGGCGTCGTCGGCATCGAGAATGTCGGCGATGCTGACCTGGTGATCGAAGCCGTGTTCGAGACCATGGCGGTCAAGAAGGAAGTGTTCGGCAAGCTCGACCAATACGTCAAGCCGGGCGCGGTGCTGGCCTCCAACACCTCCTACCTCAACATCGACGAGATCGCGAAATCGACCAAGCGTCCGCAGGACGTGCTCGGCATGCACTTCTTCTCGCCGGCCAACGTCATGAAGCTGTGCGAGATCGTGCGCGCCGACAAGACCGCGCCGGATGCGCTGGTCACCGCGGTGAGCATCGCGCGCAAGATCGCGAAGGTGCCGGCGGTGGTCGGCGTCTGCGACGGTTTTGTCGGCAACCGCATGCTGGCCCAGCGCGGCAAGCAGTCGGAAAAGCTGCTGTTCGAAGGCGCGCTGCCGCAGCAGGTCGATGCCGTCGTGACCAAATTCGGCATGCCGATGGGGCCGTTCGCGATGGGCGATCTCGCCGGCCTCGACATCGGCTGGCGCTCGCGCAAGGACCGCGGCATCAAGTCGGAGATCGCGGACGCGCTGTGCGAAGCCGGCCGCTTCGGCCAGAAGACCGGCAAGGGCTACTACAAGTATGAAGCCGGCTCGCGCTCGGCGATGCCCGATCCCGAGGTCGAGAAGCTGATCGACGAGACCTTGCTGCGTCTCGGCCGCAAGAAGCGAATCGTCAGCGACGACGAGATCCTCGAGCGCATGATGTATCCGATGATCAACGAGGGCGCGAAGATCCTGGAAGAGGGCATCGCGGCGCGCCCGTCCGACATCGACGTGGTCTGGCTCTATGGCTACGGCTGGCCGATCTACCGCGGCGGCCCGATGTTCTGGGCCGACACCGTCGGCCTCAAGCACATCGCCGATCGTCTCTCCTTCTATGCCAAGGAGACCAACGACCCCAGCCTCGAGCCCGCGCCGCTGCTGAAGAAGCTCGCAGCCGAAGGCAAGACGTTCGCCTCGCTGGCCGCGGCATCGAAGGCGGCGTGATGGGCTGCAGCCCCCACCACGTCATTCCGGGGCGATGCGCAGCATCGAACCCGGAATCTCGAGATTCCGGGTTCGCCCTCTGGGCGCCCCGGAATGACCGTCTGTGCGGCAAAACCAGCAAATGACCCATCCCGGCGAACAGTTTTATCCCGAGGGCGTGCGTTGGGACGACGCGATCGTCCAGGGCACGCTTCCCGACCTGCTGTCGAAAGCCGCCGCCGATTACGGTGCGCGCATCGCGCTCGAGTTTCGCGATCGGCCGATCAGCTACACCGAACTCGCCGCGATGGCGGAGCGCGCCGCGGCCGCCTTCCTGCGCGCCGGCTGCGATAAGAACAGTTCGGTCGCGCTGTTCCTCGGCAACACGCCCGATCATCCCGTCAACTTCTTCGGCGCGCTCAAGGCAGGCGCCCGCGTCGCGCATCTGTCGCCGCTCGACGGCGAGATCGCGCTGACGCACAAGGTCTCCGATTCCGGCTCGCGCGTGCTGGTCACCTCGAATCTCGCGGCCCTGCTGCCGACCGCGCTGAAATTGCTGGAGAAGGGGCTGGTCGATCGCCTGATCGTCTGCGAGGACGACAATTGGGGCAAGGTCGGCACACCGCAGGCTGTGATCCCCGGCGATCCCCGCATCGTCACCTTCAAGGCCTTTGTCGAGGGCGCCACCGCGCCGGCAGAGTGGCCGCAAGTCGCGGCCGACGATGTCGCGCTGCTGCAATATACCGGCGGCACCACCGGCCTGCCCAAGGGCGCGATGCTCACGCACGGCAATCTCACCTCGGCGGTGTCGATCTACGATATCTGGGGCAAGCCGTCCCGAGCCGCACGTGGCGATGTCGTCGAGCGCGTGATCGGCGTGCTGCCGCTGTTTCACATCTATGCGCTGACCGTCGTGCTGCTGTCCTCGCTCCGCCGCGGCTATCTGATCTCGCTGCATCAGCGCTTCGATGTCGAAGCCGTGATGCGCGACATCGAGGTCAAGCGCGCGACCTATTTCCCGGGCGTGCCGACGATGTGGATCGCGATCGCAGCGCTCCCCGATCTCGACAAGCGCGACTTCTCCTCGCTGGCCACCATCGGCTCCGGCGGCGCGCCCCTGCCGGTTGAAGTCGCGAGCTTCTTCGAACGCAAGGTCGGCAAGAAGCTCAAGAGCGGCTGGGGCATGACGGAGACCTGCTCGCCCGGCACCGGCCATCCGCCGGTTGGCCCCGACAAGCCCGGCTCGATCGGCCTGATGCTGCCCGGCATCGAGCTCGACGTCGTCGCCCTGGACGATCCGACCCGCGTATTGCCGCCTGGCGAAGTCGGCGAGATCCGCATCAAGGGCCCGAACGTCACGAAGGGTTACTGGAACAGGCCCGAGGGATCCGCGGAGGCCTTCGTCGACGGCCGCTTCGTCACCGGCGACATCGGCTATGTCGACACTGACGGCTATTTCTTCCTGGTCGACCGCAAGAAGGACATGATCATCTCCGGCGGCTTCAACGTCTATCCGCAGATGATCGAGCAGGCGATCTACACCCTTCCCGGCGTGCACGAGGTGATCGTGCTCGGCATTCCTGATTCGTATCGCGGCGAAGCCGCGAAAGCCTTCATCAAGCTCAGGCCCGGCGCAAAGCCGTTCTCGCTCGAGGAGCTGCGCGCGCAGCTCGCCGGCAAGCTCGGCAAGCACGAATTGCCGGCCGAAGTCGCGTTCGTCGACGACCTGCCGCGCACACCGGTCGGCAAGCTGTCGCGCCACGAATTGCGCCAGCAGCAGAAACACGACACAAAATAGGACTATCGCTCACAGGAGGATCCGATGGATCTCGCATTCACGAAAGAAGAGCAGGCGTTTCGCGAGGAGGTGCGGGAGTTCTTCCGCGGAAACGTGCCGCCCGATACGCGGCGCAAGCTGGTCGAGGGCCGTCATCTCTCCAAGGGCGAGATGGTGACGTGGTGGCGCATCCTCAACAAGAAGGGCTGGGGCGTCAGCCACTGGCCGAAGCAATATGGCGGCACCGGCTGGACCAGCGTGCAGCACTACATCTTCAACGAGGAGCTGCAGTCCTATCCTGCGCCGCAGCCGCTCGCCTTCGGCGTCAGCATGGTCGGCCCCGTCATCTACACCTTCGGCAACGAGGAGCAGAAGAAGCAGTATCTGCCGCGCATCGCCAATGTCGACGACTGGTGGTGCCAGGGGTTCTCCGAGCCCGGCTCGGGCTCCGACCTCGCTTCGCTCAAGACCAAGGCCGAGCGCAGGGGCGACAAGTGGATCATCAACGGCCAGAAGACCTGGACCACGCTGGCGCAACACGCCGACATGATCTTCTGCCTCTGCCGCACCGACGCGAGCGCCAAGAAGCAGATGGGCATCTCCTTCATCGTCTTCAGCATGAAGTCGAAGGGTGTCACCGTGCGTCCGATCCAGACCATCGACGGTGGCGTCGAGGTCAACGAAGTGTTCTTCGACGACGTTGAGGTGCCGATCGAGAATTTGATCGGCGAGGAGAACAAGGGCTGGGATTACGCCAAATTCCTGCTCGGCAATGAGCGCACCGGCATCGCGCGGGTCGGCGTCTCCAAGGAGCGGCTGCGCCGCATCCGCGATCTCGCCTCCAAGGTCGAATCCGCTGGCAAGCCGATCATCCAGGACGTCGCGTTCCGCGACAAACTCGCGGCCTGCGAGATCGAGCTGAAGGCGCTCGAGCTGACGCAATTGCGCGTCGTCGCCGACGAAGGCAAGCACGGCAAGGGCAAGCCCAATCCGGCCTCCTCGGTGCTGAAGATCAAGGGCTCAGAGATCCAGCAGACCACGACCGAGCTCCTGATGGAAGTGATCGGTCCGTTCGCCGCGCCCTACGACGTGCACGGCGACGACGGCTCCAACGAAGCCATGGACTGGACCGCCCAGATCGCGCCGAGCTATTTCAACAACCGCAAGGTCTCGATCTACGGCGGCTCCAACGAGATCCAGCGCAACATCATCGCCAAGGCGGTGCTGGGGCTCTAGGCGTCATTCCGGGGCGCGCGCAGCGCGAGCCCGGAATCCATCAGACCGCACATTCAACGGCGAGATGGATTCCGGGTCTGTCCCTTCGGGCCATCCCGGAATGACGAAACCAAACAATTCCAGGTACCAGGAAAGCTAGAACATGGATTTTGATTTGACCGAGGAGCAACGGCTTCTCAAGGACAGCATCGACGGCCTGCTGACCGATTCCTATGATTTCGAGAGCCGCAAGAAGTACATGAAGGAGAAGGGCGGCTGGAGCAAAGCCGTCTGGGGCAAGCTCGCCGAGCAGGGCCTGCTCGGGCTTCCCTTCAGCGAAGCCGAAGGCGGCTTCGGCGGCGGCGGTGTCGAGACCATGATCGTGATGGAAGCGCTCGGCAAGGCGCTGGTGCTCGAGCCTTATCTCCCGACCGTGGTGATCGGCGGCGGCTTCCTCCGCCACGCTGCAACCGATGCGCAGAAAGCCGCGCACGTGCCCGGCATTGTCGACGGCAGCAAGACGTTCGCCTTTGCCCAGCTCGAGAAGAACTCGCGCTACGATCTGTTCGACGTCGCCACGACCGCCAAGAAGAAGGGCGACGGCTGGATCATCGACGGCGAAAAATTTGTCGTGCTCAACGGCGAGAACGCCGACACGCTGATCGTCACCGCGCGCACCAGGGGCGATCGCCGCGACACCACCGGCATCGGCGTATTCCTGGTGCCTGCGAATGCCAGGGGCATCGCCAAGAAGTCCTATCCGACCCAGGACGGGCTGCACGCCGCCGACATCACCTTCACCGGCGTCGAGGTCGGCGCGGATGCGGTGCTCGGCAATCCGGACGACTCGCTCGCGCTGATCGAGCGCGTGGTGGACGAAGCCCGCATCGCGCTCTGCGCCGAGGCGGTCGGCCTGATGGACGAGTCACTCAAGACCACGGTCGAGTACATCAAGACGCGCAAGCAATTCGGCGTCGCGATCGGCTCGTTCCAGTCGCTGCAGCACCGCGCCTCCGACATGTTCGTCGCCGCCGAGCAGGCGAGGTCGATGTCGATGTTCGCGACCATGGCCGGCGATTTCGCGGACGCGCGAGAGCGTTCCAACGCGATCGCCGCGGCCAAGGTGCAGATCGGCAAGTCGGCCAAGTTCGTCGGCCAGCAGTCGATCCAGCTCCACGGCGGCATCGGCATGACCATGGAGGCGAAGATCGGCCATTACTTCAAGCGCCTCACCATGATCGAGAACACCTTCGGCGACACCGACTACCACCAGCGCCGCGTCGCGGATGGCGGCGGGTTGATCTGAGCGCCGTACGCGGGTCTCGGGCCGCACCAAGATCGCCATGCCCGGGCTTGTCCCGGGCATCCACGTCTTGGCAGCAGGAAGAACGTGGATGGCCGGGACAAGCCCGGCCATGACGGAGTCGTGAGCAGCGAATCAAGAAGGGAGCCCCACATCCATGAAAAACACCCCGTTCGATCTCACCGGTAAAGTCGCCATCGTCACCGGATCCAGCCGCGGCATCGGCCGCTCCTCCGCCGAGCTGCTGGCCAAGCTCGGCGCCAAGGTCGTGGTGTCATCGCGCAAGGCCGACGCCTGCAAGGAGGTCGCCGACGGGATCATTGCGGCCGGCGGCGATGCCGTCGTCATTCCCTGCAACATCGCGCGCAAGGCCGAGGTCGAGGCGCTGATCGCGGGCGCCACGAAGCATTACGGTAAGGTCGACATCCTCGTCTGCAACGCCGCGGTGAACCCGTATTACGGCCCGCTGCTCGACATCACCGATGAGGCCTTCGACAAGATCATGGGCTCGAACGTCAAGAGCAACATCTGGCTCTCGGCGCTGGCGATCCCGCAGATGGCGGAGCGCGGCGGCGGCTCCGTCGTCATCATCTCCTCGATCGGCGGCCTGCGCGGCTCGACCGTGATCGGCGCCTACGGCATCTCGAAAGCCGCGGACTTCGCATTGTGCCGCTCGCTGGCCGGCGAATGGGGCCCGAAGGGCGTCCGCGTCAACTGCATTGCGCCCGGCCTCGTCAAGACCGATTTCGCCCGCGCGCTGTGGGAAGACGAAGCCAACCTCAAGCGCCGTACCGCCACCACGCCGCTCCGCCGCATCGGCGAACCCGACGAAATCGCCGGCGCCGTCGCCTACCTCGCCTCCGACGCCTCCAGCTTCATGACCGGCCAGACCATCGTCATCGACGGCGGCGTCACCACGGCGGCGGTGTAATTGTAGCTCTACTTGCAATTGCAATGTTGTCGCGCTTCTCTTACGCTCCCCTGGATCGGGGTGGGGTGAAGCCACGGCAATGGTCTCGACATCGATCCGACGCGCCGCCGCGAAGAAGCTGAGAGCGAATACGACGCCGCACGAGCGGATTCTGTGGCGTGCTCTCAAGGAATTCCCGATCGAGGGCTCGCACTTCCGTCGGCAAGCACCGATCGGTCCCTACATTGTCGACTTCTTCTGTCCGGCGAAGCGGCTCATTCTGGAGATCGACGGCGGACATCACAACGAAAACGACACTGCCGAACGAGATCGTGCGCGGCAGAACTGGCTCGAGAGCGAGGGCTATCGCGTCATCCGGTTCTGGAATTCGGAGATTACGGCCGATCTGAATGCCGTGCTCGAGCGCATCTACATCGAGCTCTACGGATCGCGCGAAGCAGAAACGGTACCCCTGAAACATCGTCGAACGTAGTGTTTCAAGCGCCGCTTCTCTTACCCTCCCCTGGAGGGGGAGGGTCGACCGCGCGAAGCGCGGGCGGGGTGGGGTGAAGCCGCAAAGGCGGTATCGCCTGCGTCGACGAGACGGCTGCTGCTCAGAACTCGGAAGCACCAAGTTCGCGGATAGTCTGTCACCCCGCCCCGTCTCACATTTCGCTTCGCTCAATGCGAGCCGACCCTCCCCCTCCAGGGGAGGGTAAGCGCCTCGCGGCTTGACCTTCCTCTGCCAATCCCCTTTTCTTGGCGCGACACAACCATCCCTCACGGGACAACGCCAAGAAAACGACCCGCAAACCCCAGGAAAACGCCAAGGGTGCTTCCAATGTCTTTCGTTCTTGCCATCGACCAGGGCACCACCTCCTCGCGCGCGATTGTTTTTCGCAGCGACATTTCCATCGCGGCACGCGCGCAGGCCGAGTTTCCACAGCATTTTCCGGCTTCGGGCTGGGTCGAGCACGAGCCGGAGGACATCTGGACCTCGACCATCAACGTCTGCCGCGAAGCGATCGCGAACGCCGGCATCGGCGCAAAGGACATCGCCGCGATCGGCATCACCAACCAGCGCGAGACCACCGTGGTGTGGGACCGTGCCACCGGCCAGGCCGTGCACCGCGCCATCGTCTGGCAGGACCGCCGCACCGCCGACATCTGCGCCAAGCTGAAAGCCGACGGCCGTGAGCCCATCATCTCGCAGAAGACCGGCCTGATCATCGATCCTTATTTCTCCGGCACCAAGGTCGCATGGATCCTCGACCAGGTCCCGGGCGCGCGGGCGCGCGCGGCGCGCGGCGAGCTGATGTTCGGCACCGTCGATTGCTATTTGCTGTGGCGCCTCACCGGCGGCAAGGTGCACGCCACCGACGCCACCAACGCCTCGCGCACGCTGCTGTTCAACATCCACACCGGTCAGTGGGACGACGAGCTGCTGGAGATCATCGGCGTGCCCCGCTCGATGCTGCCCGAGGTGAAGGACTCTTCCGCCCATTTCGGCGAAAGCACGCCTGACCTGTTCGGCGGCGCCATCGCGATATCAGGCATTGCCGGCGACCAGCAGGCCGCGACCATCGGACAAGCCTGCTTCCGCCCGGGCATGATGAAGTCGACCTACGGCACCGGCTGCTTCGCGCTGCTCAACACCGGCACCACGCCGGTCGCCTCGAAAAACAAGCTGCTCACCACCATCGCCTACCAGCTCGGCGGCAAACGCACCTACGCGCTCGAAGGCTCGATCTTCGTCGCCGGCAGCGCGGTGCAATGGTTGCGCGATGGCCTCGGCATCATCAAGCATGCGGCCGAGACCGGGCCGCTTGCTGATCAGTCGGACTCCATGCAGAGCGTCTACCTCGTCCCGGCGTTCGTCGGCATGGGCGCGCCCTACTGGAATCCGCGCGTGCGCGGCGCGCTGTTCGGCCTCACCCGCAACACCGGCCCCGCCGAGCTCGCCCACGCCGCGCTGGAGAGCGTCTGCTACCAGACCTTCGATCTCTGGGCCGCGATGCGCGCCGACTGGCCGAGCTCGGAAACCGCAAGCGTCGTGTTGCGCGTCGACGGCGGCATGACCGCGTCCGACTGGACCATGCAGCGCCTCGCCGATCTGCTGGACGCCCCGGTCGATCGCCCCGTGATCCAGGAGACCACCGCGTTAGGGGCGGCGTATCTCGCCGGCCTCCAGGCCGGCGTCTATCCCGAGCCGACCAAATTCGCCGACAATTGGCGGCTGGAGCATCGCTTCAAGCCGAACATGAGCCAGGCGACACGGGAGCGCAAGCTTGCGGGGTGGGCGAGGGCGGTGAAGGGCGTGCTGGCGAGCGACGAGGGGGAGGGGTAGCGGAATCTCGTAGCCCGGATGGAGCGCAGCGCAATCCGGGACTTCTTTAGCCGCCGACTGAAGTCGCGACCGCTGAGGCCATCACGCTGACGCCGCGGTGAGCGTTGCTGAGCAAGGACGCGGTCGCAAACACCACCGTCGTCCCGGCGAAGGCCGGGACCCATACTCCGCAGAAGATGTTGTGAACGGGACTCGTCGTTCCAACGGCGCAAAACAATTTATACTCGTGGCTATGGGTCCCGGCCTTCGCCGGGACGACACTGATTGTATGGCCGCCGCTTTGGCACAAAGTGAACGAGTGCGCCCCATGATCGTCCCGGACGGCTATTCCGACGTTCCCGCCGGCAAGATCGCTGCGGTCGTCACCCATCTCGAGATGACCACGCGCCCCTCACGGCGTGACGACCCTCCCGGCGCATGGTCCCTGCGCAAGGCCGACGCGCCCGCGCTTGATTGGTACCGCGACCTGCACCGCCGCGTCGGCGAGGAGTGGCTGTGGTTTTCGCGGGCTCGCATGAACGACGCCGAGCTCGCCGCGGTCATCCAGGCCCCAGGCATCGAGGTCTACGCGTTGACCGTGAATGGAAGCGACGAAGGTCTACTTGAGATGGATTTTCGCGAGCCCAGCCAGTGCGAGCTGGTCTATTTCGGTGTCACCTCGCGCCTGATCGGGACCGGTGCCGCCCGTTTCCTGATGAACCGCGCGCTGGAGCTTGCATGGTCACGCGACGTGCGCCGCGTCTGGGTGCACACGTGCACCTTGGACCATCCATCCGCACTAGCGTTCTATCAGCGCTCCGGCTTCGTCCCGTTCCGCCGCCAGATCGAGGTGGCGGACGATCCGCGCCTCGACGGCACAGCGCCGCGCGATGCGGCGAAGCATGTGCCAATCCTCGAATAGCGAGCGCATGTCGTAGCCCGGATTGAGCGCAGCGCAATCCGGGACTCTCTCACCCGCTGACTGACTCGCGGATTACGCTGCGCTCCATCCGGGCTACACGTCTGCCTCCATCGTCATTGCGAGGAGCTCTTGCGGCGAAGCAATCCAGAGTCCCTCCGCGGAAAGATTCTGGATTGCTTCGCTGCGCTCGCAATGACGAAGTGTGAGCGTCGTCGTCCCCTCGCTAGCCGCCGAAATTCACCGCCGTCGTGTTGGCGCCGCAGACCAGCACCGCGATCCGTTCGCCGGGTGAGGGCCGATAACGGCCGGAGAGCAACGCCGCAAACGCGGCCGCGCCGCCGGGCTCGGCCACGACGCGCAAGCTCGACCACAAGGCCGCCTGGGCCTGCCGGATCGCATCGTCGGTGACCAGCACGACCTTCTCGACATGGGCCCGCGCGATCGGAAACATCAATTCGCCGACCCGGCGCGGCGCGAGACTGTCGGCGGCGAGACCGCCGGCCGGCGCATCCACCGGCGCGCCTGCCGCGAAGGCCGCATGCAGCGTTGGCGATTGCTCCGGCTCGACCGCCACGATGCGGGTCCGGCCCTGGTACCACGCCGCAATGCCGCCGATCAGGCCGCCGCCGCCGACGGCAACCAGCAGCGTATCCACGTCGGGCGCATCCTGCTCCAGCTCTAGGCCGACGCTGCCCTGTCCGAGCAGAGTCTCGGGCTGGTCATAGGCATGGACCGCAAGCGCGCCGGTGCGTGCGACATGCGCCTCGCTCGCCGCGAGCGCATCGGCATAGCGGGCTCCCGCGATCACGAGCTGCGCGCCGTAGCTCTTGATGCGCTCGGCTTTGGCCGGTGACGTGATCTCGGGGACGAAAATGCTGGCGGGGATGCCGAGTCGTTGCGCGGCATAAGCCACCGCCGCGCCGTGATTGCCGCCGGATGCCGCGACAACCCCGGTCTTCGGCACCTGCCGCAGCAGCAAATTGGCGAAGGCGCCCCGTGCCTTGAACGATCCGGAATGCTGCAGCATCTCCAGCTTGAAAATGACAGGCGCCGCCGGCAGCCCCAAGTCGGCAAGATCAGCCTGAATGAGCGGCGTGCGCCTGATGTGCGGGCGGATCACGGCCTCGGTCGCCGCGATCCGCTCCCGATTGATGTCTGATGTCGCCGTCATGATGCCGTCCTTGATAGCGCATTCGGGAGACGCTGTCCTGCTGCCGTTGCGTCCGGCGCAATGCTCCATTTCCAAGATCATGCTTGCATCGCGCCGATGAGGTCGTGGAAACTGATCGGCCGTGCCGTGTCCAACGCTTGAGAAGAGCGAGAACCATGTTCCTGATCGGCCAATATGATTCCCCCTTCGTCCGCCGTGTCGCGATCGCGCTTCGGCTTTACGGGCTCGCTTTCGAACACAGGCCGTGGTCGACATTCGGCGATGCCGACAAGATCGCGCCGTATAATCCGTTGCGCCGCGTGCCGACGCTGGTGCTCGACGACGGCGAGGCGCTGATCGAGAGCACGATCATCCTCGATTACCTCGACGAGCGCGTCGGCGCGGAAAAGGCGATGCTGCCGCGGACTGGCGCCGAGCGCCGGCGCCATCTGCGCATCTGTGCGCTCGCCTCCGGCCTCGGCGACAAGGCGGTCAGTCTGCTCTACGAGCGCGTGCTGCGGAAGGAGCAGCTTGCGCTGTGGGTCGAGCGCTGCCAGGCGCAGATCGCGGACGTCTTGACCGTGCTCGAAACCGAGCGCGCCAAGGTGACGACGCCGTACTGGCTGGGGATGCGCATCGGCCACGCCGACGTCGCGGTCGCCTGCGTCGTCCGCTTCACCCGCGAGGCCCATCCGCAGCTGTTCGATGCCACGCGCTATCCGGCGCTGAGCGCGCATGCGGCGCGTTGCGAGGCCTTGGCCCCGTTCCAGGAGATTGTGCAGCCGCTGGCGCCGCCGAAGGGGTGAGGAGGGCGTCGTCATTCCGGGGCGCGCCACTTGGCGCGAACCCGGAATCCATTGTTCTACGACACATGCTGCACAATGGATTCCGGGTTCGTGCTCCGCACGCCCCGGAATGACACCAAGCCGCGCTAACCGAACCCGGCCTTGATCAGGAACGTCAGGAAAATGCCGCCGATGATTGCGCAGGTCGCGGCGCCGATCAGCGGCGTCAGCGCGCCTTTCCGGCTGGCAGGCTCAAGCACTGCGTGTCCCGGCCGTTCCGGATCGTAAGAGACGGTGACGTTCTGACCGGGGCTCCACTGCGCCGCCGCCTTTTCCGCGACCTCGCGCAGGCCGTAGATCGCGGTGCCGTTCCAATTGATTTCGGTGCCGATGAAGTCGCGCTTGTCGATCTTGTAGGCGTAACGGAGGTCGACCTGATAACGGTAATGCAGCTTGCGGGTCGATGATTTGTTGTCGTCGTCGCTCTTGTCCTCGATGATCTCCTCGATCACCTCGCAATGGGTCACCCTGCCGGCCGCGGTCGGCCAGCGCAGGCTGGCGCTCGCAAGCCGGCGCGTCCTGACATACTCGCCGACGCAGAACACGCCGCCCAGCAGCACGATGATCGGCAGCGCGAACGCGAATAGCGGGACGCCGTTGTTGGCGTAGAGCACGTGACCGGCCAGCGAATGCGCGGTCAGGGTGGCGGCGATGAAGCCGAACACGATCGTGAACGCCACCAGCGCCGCGACGTTCTGCGCCGTGGCCGGCTCCAGCAGCGCCTCGGCCGGTTGCTTCGGATCGACATAGACGTCGACATGGGCGCCGACCGGATAGCGTCCGGCGAGCTTTGCGGCGAGCACGCGCGTGGTCATGGCGATGCCGCCGACCACGACCTTGTCGCTTTCCTGCTCCTGGCCGCCGGCGCGATAGCGGTAGCGGATGATGGGCGTGGCATCGTCCAGATCGTCCGAGACGTGCGACGCCGGCTGTTTGACCTCGGAGGCCACGATGATGCCCTCGACCTTGTCCCAGCTCCGCGCCGCCTGCATCCGGCCCCGCGTCCGGACCAGACCGAGCAGCGTCAATCCAAACAGCAGCACCGAGATCGCGGCGGCAATCTCCGTCCACATCAATTGATGGGCATCCAGCATCTGATTTCCTTGGCTCTCTCGACGGCGACCGCAATTGGTCGCAGCGAGCGCGCGTTGCGTTCACGGCCCTATGAGACGTGGGGGCAACGCGCCGCGAGAATGCGCAGCCGTGGAAGTGAGTTGGGGAACGACGCCGCCGCCCACACTCCGTCATTGCGAGCGCAGCGAAGCAATCCAGTCTGCCCCCGCGGCAAGATTCTGGATTGCTTCGCTGCGCTCGCAATGACGGGGTGGAGAGCCTCTGCCGTTCAACCGGCCAAATCTGCCAACAGGCCGAGTCTGCCAACAGCCTGAAGTCTGCGACGATGAATCAAATACAGGTGTTTTGCCCGACGGAGCAAGCGGTTTTCGGCAAGGCCGAAAAATCGTCAGGCTTTTCAACCCCATCGCTACTGTGCATGGGGTTGTTCTTCACCTTTCACTTTTTGTCGTCCCGGCGAAGGCCGGGACCCATAACCCCAGGGAGGAGTTTGGCGGAGATTTGTCGTCCGGTACTGCGATCAAGCACTCAAGATAGATCTCGCGGTATGGGTCCCGGCTTTCGCCGGGACGACAGCGGGCCTACCCCGCCCCCACGCGCTTCTTCTGCCAGACCAGATGTACCGCGCAGGTGCAGCCCGGCGGATGCGAGGAGAGGTCGTTCGCGGTCTCGTCGTTCGCCGGCGTCGCGGCGAAGGCCTTGTCGTTCGCGGTCTCTCGCGCCGGGATGTAGTTCAGGATCGGGGCCAGCCAGCGCTCGGTCTCCGCCACGCTCATGCCCTTGCGTGCGGCGTAGTCCTCGACCTGGTCGCGCTCGATCTTGCCGACGCCGAAATAATAGCTTGCGGGATTCGCAAGATACAGCCCGGACACGCTGGAGCCCGGCCACATCGCAAAGCTCTCGGTCAGTTTCACGCCGGCGGTGGCTTCCGCGTCGAGCAGCTCGAACAGCGTCGCCTTCTCGGTGTGATCGGGCTGGGCGGGATAGCCGGGCGCCGGGCGGATGCCTTGGTACTTTTCGAGGATCAGCTCGTCGATCGACAGCGCCTCGTCCGGTGCATAAGCCCAGAACTCGCGGCGCACGCGGGCATGCATGCGCTCGGCAAAGGCTTCCGCGAGGCGATCGGCCAGCGCCTTGCACAGGATCGAGGAATAGTCGTCGTTGGCCATCTTGAAGCGGTCGGCGACCACATCCTCGCCGATGCCGGCAGTGACGACGAAGCCGCCGACATAATCCGGCACGCCGCTGCCTTCAGGCGCGACGAAGTCGGACAGTGCGGCGTTGAAGCGGCCCTCGCGCTTTTCGAGCTGCTGGCGCAGCGTGTGCAGTGTCGCGATCGTCTTGGTGCGGCTCTCGTCGGCATAGAGCACGATGTCGTCGCCTTGCGCATTCGCAGGCCAGAAGCCGACGGTGGCGCGTGCCCGGAACCATTTTTCCTTGACGATCAGGTCGAGCATCTTGCGCGCATCGTCATAGAGCGAGCGCGCGACTTCGCCGACCTTGGCATCGTCGAGAATGGCGGGGAAACGGCCGGCGAGCTCCCAGGTCTGGAAGAACGGCGTCCAGTCGATATAGGGCACGAGCTCGGCGAGATCGTAGTCTTCAAAGCTCTTGATGCCGAGGAAGCTCGGCTTCACCGGTCCGTTCGCGGTGAAATCGACCGGCACGCGGTTGGCGCGGGCGGCACTCAGCTTCAGCCGTTTCTTGTCGGCCTGTGCGCGGAAATGCGCCTCGGAGATCTTTGCGTATTCGGCGCGAACGCCGGCCGCGTAAGCCTCGCGCTTCTCTGGGCTCAGCAGCGAGGACGCAACGCCGACCGCGCGGCTGGCATCGTTGACATGCACCACGGGCCCGGCGCGATAGCTCGGGTCGATCTTGACGGCGGTATGCACGCGACTCGTGGTGGCGCCGCCGATCAGCAGCGGCAGCTTGAGGCCTTCGCGTTGCAATTCGCTGGCGAAGAACGCCATCTCGTCGAGCGAAGGCGTGATCAGGCCGGACAGGCCGACGATGTCAGCCTTCTCCGCCTTCACGGTCTCGACGATCTTCGCCGCTGGCACCATCACGCCCAGATCGATCACCTCGAAATTGTTGCACTGGAGCACGATGCCGACGATGTTCTTGCCGATGTCGTGGACGTCCCCCTTCACCGTCGCCAGCACGATCTTGCCGGCGGAGCTGCTGCCCTCGGTGCCGATGCCATTGGCGAGGTTGCGCGCCTTCTCCTCCTCCATGAACGGCATCAGCCAGGCCACCGCCTGCTTCATCACGCGGGCGGATTTGACCACCTGCGGCAAGAACATCTTGCCGTCGCCGAAGAGATCGCCGACCACGTTCATGCCGGCCATCAGCGGCCCCTCGATCACGTCGAGCGGCCGCGACGATTCCTTGCGGGCTTCTTCCGTATCCTGCTCGATGAATTCGGTGATGCCGTGCACCAGCGCATGGGACAGCCGCTTGGCCACCGGCCATTCGCGCCAGGCGAGATCGGCTTCCTTGGTCTGGGTTTTGTTGCCGCGGAATTTTTCCGCGAGCGCCAGCAGGCGCTCGGAGGCGCCGGCATCGCGGTTGAGGACGACATCCTCGCAAGTTTGGCGCAATTCAGGATCGATGTCGTCATAGACGATCATCTGCCCGGCATTGACGATGCCCATGTCCATGCCGGCCTTGATGGCGTGATACAGGAACACCGAGTGCATGGCTTCGCGCACCGGCTCGTTGCCGCGGAACGAGAACGACAGGTTGGAGACGCCACCGGAGATATGCGCGCCCGGCAGGTTTTTGCGGATCCAGCGCGTCGCCTCGATGAAGTCGACGCCGTAATTGTTGTGCTCCTCGATGCCGGTCGCGATCGCGAAGATGTTCGGATCGAAGATGATGTCTTCCGGCGGGAAGCCGACGCGGTCCACCAGGATGTCGTAGGCGCGCTTGCAGATCTCGGTCTTGCGCTTGAAGGTGTCCGCTTGGCCGACTTCGTCGAACGCCATCACCACCACAGCGGCGCCATGGCGCCGCGCGATCTTCGCCTCGTGAATGAACTTCTCCTCGCCTTCCTTCATCGAGATCGAGTTCACGACCGGCTTGCCCTGGACGCATTTCAGGCCGGCCTCGATCACCGAGAATTTCGAGGAATCGACCATGACGGAAACGCGGGCGATGTCGGGCTCGGCGGCGACGAGGTTGAGGAACGTCCGCATCGCGGCTTCCGAGTCCAGAAGACCCTCGTCCATGTTGACGTCGATGATCTGCGCGCCGTTCTCGACCTGGTCGCGCGCCACCCGAAGCGCGGCGGTGTAGTCGCCGGCGGTGATCAGCTTGCGGAAGCGGGCCGAGCCGGTGACGTTGGTGCGCTCGCCGACATTCACGAAGGGGATGGCGTCGGTCAGAATGAAGGGCTCGAGGCCGGAGAGTCTCAAGCGTGGCTCGATCTCCGGCACGACGCGCGGCTTGTGCGGGGCGACGGCGGCGGCGATCGCCGCGATATGCTCCGGCGTGGTGCCGCAGCAGCCGCCGACGATGTTGACCAGACCATCACGTGCGAACTCGCCGACCAGGCGCGCCATGTACTCCGGAGTTTCGTCATACTGGCCGAATTCGTTGGGCAGGCCGGCATTGGGATAGGCACAGACCAGGGTGTCGGCGACCCGGCCGATGTCGGCGATGTGCGCGCGCAGGTCTTCCGCGCCGAGCGCGCAGTTGAAGCCGATGGTGACGGGCTTGGCATGCCGCACCGAATGCCAGAACGCTTCCGGCAACTGGCCGGACAGCAGGCGGCCGGACTTGTCGGTGATGGTGCCGGACACCATCACCGGCATGTCGATGCCGCGCTGTTCGGTGATCTCGGCGATCGCATAAAGCGCCGCCTTGGCGTTCAGCGTGTCGAAGATGGTTTCGACCAGCAGCAGGTCGACGCCGCCGTCGATCAGGCCGTTGATCTGCTCGCCATAGGACTTGCGGAGATCGTCGAAGCTGACGGCGCGGTAGCCGGGGTTGGCAACATCGGGCGAGATCGAGGCGGTGCGGTTGGTCGGCCCGAGTGCGCCGGCGACAAAGCGCGGCTTGCCGTCCTCGCGCTGCACGCGCTCGGCCGCATTGCGCGCGAGGCGGGCGCCGTCGCGCGCCATGTCGTAGACGATGTCGGCGAGATCGTAATCGGCCTGCGCGATCGATGTGGTGGAGAAGGTGTTGGTCGCGACGATGTCGGCACCGGCGCGCAGATACGCCGCATGGATATCCTCGATCGCCTGCGGCTGGGTCAGGATCAGGAGATCGTTGTTGCCGCGCAGGTCGCGATGGAAATCCTTGAAGCGCTCGCCGCGGAAGGCGGCTTCGTCGAACTGCAGGTTCTGGATCATCGTGCCCATGGCGCCGTCGAGCACGAGGATGCGCTCGCGCGCCGCGTCGAGCAGGGCAGTTCGCTTGGACGAAACGGGAATGGTCATCTTGGGTCAGGCCGCCTTCTGCGCGCTCTTGGCGCGAATGCCGAGCAAATGGCTGATCGCGAACACGAGATCGGCGCGGTTCATGGTGTAGAAATGGAAGGTGTCGACGCCGCGCTTGGCGAGCTTCTGCACCTGGCCGGCGGCAACGGTTGCCGCCACCAGCTTGCGGGTCTCGGCATCGTCGTCGAGGCCTTCGAACTTCTCCGCGAGCCAGTCCGGCACGGATGTGCCGGCGCGGGTGACGAAGGCTCTCGCCTGCTTGAAATTGTGCATCGGCATGATGCCCGGGACGATCGGGATGTTGATGCCGCGGGCGCGGACCCGGTCGAGATAGCGGAAGTAGAGGTCGTTATCGAAAAACACCTGCGTGATCGCGCGGGTTGCGCCCGCGTCGACTTTGGCCTTCAGCGTGTCGATATCGGCGTCGAAGTCGCGAGCCTCGGGGTGCTTCTCGGGGTAGGCCGAGACCGACACCTCGATGTCGCCGTGGCGCTTCTTGATCCCCGCGACCAGCGCGGCGGAGCTCTGGTAGCCGTCGGGATGGCTGGCATACGCCGTGCCGATGCCGCCGGGCGGATCGCCGCGCAGGCCGACGATGTGGCGGACGCCGACCTCGTGATAGCGGTCGACGATCTCGTCGATCTCGCCGCAGGAGGCACCGACGCAGGTCAGATGCGCGGCGGGCAGCAGCGCGGTCTCTTTCAGGATGCGCGAGATGGTGGCGTGGGTCCGCTCACGCGTCGAGCCGCCGGCGCCATAGGTCACCGAGACGAATTTCGGGTCGAGCGGGGCGAGGCGGTTGATGGTGTCCCAGAGATTCCGCTCCATCTCCTCGGTCTTGGGCGGAAAGAACTCGAAAGAGATCGCCGGCCGCTTCGAGGAAAGGTGCCCGTCTTGCCCGTCGGCTTGGGCAGGCGTCGTAAACTCGGTCATGGCACCACTCACTCCAGTTTGCAGGCGGTTAGGTAGCTTGTGAGGGCAAAGATAGGGCAAGGGAGGTTTTTTCGACAGCCCATCGGCGATGGGAAGTGGCCCACTTGCCTGATTCAGAGGCCAAATATTGCGCCGAGACAGGTTTGAGTGGGCAGGTGCTTGATATATAGAAAGTATATCTATATCAATGTTTTATATGAAATTAGGCGGCTACCGAGATTAATTATACTAGGTGGGAAGTATGAATCCGTTGTGATTTGGCTGATATCCGTCCCAACACCCCGCCTCGCCCGGACTGGCTGGAGTGCCGCACACACGCCAGACCTGCGCAGTCAGCCCATTGTCGCCGCGCGGCCCTCCATTACGTTAGCGCGTCATGATCCCGCTCTCAGTCCTCGACCTCTCCGTCGTCAGCACAGGCACCAAGCCCGCCGCGGCGCTGCGCAACAGCATTGACCTGGCGCGGCATGTCGATGGGCTCGGTTACGTCCGCTACTGGCTCGCCGAGCACCACAACCTGGCCTCGGTGGCGAGCCCCGCACCCGATGTGATGATCGGCCAGATCGCGGCGGTGACGAAGCACCTCCGCGTCGGCTCCGGCGGTGTGATGCTGCCCAACCACGCCCCGCTGGTCGTGGCCGAGCGCTTCAAGATGCTGGAGGCGCTGTTTCCCGGCCGCATCGATCTCGGCCTCGGCCGCGCGCCCGGGACCGACGGCGCCACCGCGTATGCGCTCCGTAGCCGGCTCGACCGCCGCGAGGGCGACGATTTCCTTGACCGGTTGCATGAATTGATCCTGTGGCAGACCCGCGAATTCCCCGCCGGCCACCCCTACAACAACGTCGTCGCGATGCCCGACGACACGCCGTTGCCGCCGATCTGGCTGCTCGGCTCCAGCGATTATTCGTCGGAACTGGCGGCACAAGTCGGGATGGGCTTCGCCTTCGCCCATCATTTTGCATCCCACGACGCGACCGACGCCATGATGCACTACCGCAACCGCTTTCAGCCCTCGGCCTGGCGCGCGAGCCCGCACGCGATCCTCGCCGTCGCGGCGATCACGGCGGATACCGATGAGGAAGCCGAGAAGCTCGCGAGCTCCTCCGACCTCAACCGCCTGCGCCGAGATCGCGGCCAATATCTGCTGCTGCCGAGCGTCGAGGAGGCGTTGGCCTATCCTTACACGGATTCCGAGCGCAGCTCGATTGCCCGCAATCGCTCGCGCCTGTTCGTCGGCAGCCCCGCGACGGTGCAGAAGAAGCTTCAGCCGCTGATCGACGCGAGCAGGCCGGACGAGTTGATGGTGATCACAGCGGTGTACGACCACGATGCGCGGAAAAAGTCTTATTCGCTGCTGGCGCAGGCGTTCGGGCTGGCGAGGCAGACCGCTTAGCTTAACGTTCCGCTCCAGGGGAAGTCGCGGTCAATCCTGCTGCGTCTCGCTGAAGGTCGCGCGGAACGGATGTCCCGGATAGACGCCGACGATGCGGAATTCGCGCGAAAAGAATTTCAACTCCTCGATCGCGAACGCAAGACCCTTGTCGTCGGGATGGCCGTCGACATCAGCATAAAACTGCGTGGCGAAGAAATTGCCGTCGACCATGTAGCTCTCGAGCTTGGTCATGTTGACGCCGTTGGTGGCAAAACCACCGAGCGCCTTGTAGAGCGCGGCCGGCAGGTTGCGCACCCGGAATACAAAAGTGGTGACCAGCGGGCCAGAGCCCTGCGCCGCCCATTTCGGCTCGCGCGCCAGCACCACGAAGCGCGTGGTGTTGTGGGCCTCGTCCTCGATGTCCTCGGCCAGAATGTCGAGGCCGTAGATCTGGGCGGCCAGCCGCGAGGCGATCGCGGCGACCGACTTGTCGTTGCGCTCGGAGATGTCGCGGGCGCTGCCGGCGGTGTCGGCGTGCACGATCGGCTTGATGCCGAGCTTGCGGATCACCCGCCGGCACTGGCCAAGCGCATGCACATGGCTCTCGACGCTCTTGATGTCGGCAAGCTTCGTGCCTCTCACCGCCATCAGCTGATGCCGGACCGGCAAGAACCATTCGCCGATGATGAAGAGGCCGGAAGCAGGGAGCAGGTGATGAATGTCGGCGACGCGGCCCGCAACCGAATTCTCGATCGGGATCATGCCGAGATCGGCCTCGCCTGACGAGATCGCCGACAGCGCGTCCTCGAAGGTGGCGCAGGGCAACGGCTCGGCGTCGGGATAGGCCTCGACGATGGCGATGTGGGAATTGGCCCCGGGTTCGCCCTGGAATGCGATTTTCATCTTGCTCATGCTCGGCCTTGTAGCAGCGGCTCAGGATTTGGAAAGGATGCCGCGGGCGGTCTCGAGATCCGCCGGCGTGTCGACCCCGCGGGGCACGGTATCGACGATGGTGAAGTCGATCCGCATTCCGGCCTCCAGCGCCCGGAGCTGCTCGAGCTTCTCCTGCAGCTCCAGCGGCGACGGCGGCAGCGAAACGTAGCGCTCCAGCGCGGCGCGGCGGTAGGCGTACAGACCGATATGGTGGTAGCGCGGTCCGTCGCCGGTCGGGGCGGTCGCGCGGGTGAAATAAAGTGCACGCATGCGCCGGCCTCCGAGCGAGGTTCCAATCGCTTTCACGACGCTCGGCGCGAGGTCTTCCTCCTGGGTATGGATCTGCGAGGCCAGGGTGGCGATGTCGACGGCGGGGTCTTGAAGCGGCGGCAGCACGTCGAGGATGTTGTCGATGGTGATCGTCGGGAAATCGCCCTGGAGATTGACCACGATCTCCGCCTTGCCGTCGGAATCGAGCTTCTGCATGGCCTCATGGATGCGGTCCGAGCCTGAGGGGTGCTCGGGGCGGGTCATCACGGCTTCGCCGCCGTGGGCGCTCACCACCGCGGCGATTTCCGCCGTATCGGTTGCGACTGCGACCCGGCCGATACCGGCCGCTTCGGCGCGGCGCAGCACGTGCACGATCATCGGCAGGCCCGCGATATCGGCGAGCGGCTTGCCGGGCAGGCGGGTGGCGGCCATGCGAGCCGGGATCAGCACCAGGATGCGGGGATCGGTCATGAGCTCAAGGGTCTGGTTTCAATGGACTGGAAGCGTGGCGATTTCCGCGCCGAGAAATGGGGTGGGGACGGGCTCAAAGGCGGGTCGCTTATACGGGTTGCCAGACCCCGGGCAAACCGATATCTCAATGGCAAAACTCGGGGAAACAATAAGGAACGTTTGATTCTCCCGAGGCTCGTCCTGGCGGCCGCATGGCCGCTATTTCCTTCTTGCGGTGTGGGGCCTAGCCGGAAATGGACTCTTTCGAACTGAACAAGATCCTCGGTGCCGTGCTCGGCACCTGTCTGGTTTTGCTGGTGACGAGCTTCACCGCGCAGGCGCTGTTCTCGCCAAAAATGCCGGAAAAGCCGGGCTTCGAGATTGCCGTGAAGGAAGAGGCGGGCGAAAAGGCCGGCGCTCCGGCCGCGGCAGCTCCCTCCGAGCCGATTGAAAAGCTGCTCCAGACCGCCTCCGTCGAGAAGGGCGCGGCTGCCGCCAAGAAGTGCCAGGCCTGCCACACCTTCGAAAAGGGCGGCCCGAACCGCGTCGGTCCGAACCTCTACGGCATCGTCGACGACCACCGCGGCGAAGACCGCAACGGCTTCAACTTCTCGGCCGCGATGAAGGCCAAGGGCGGCACCTGGACCATCGACGACCTCAATAAGTTCATTGCCAATCCGAAGGGCTTTATTCCCGGCACCGCGATGGGCTTCGCCGGCATCCCGAAGGACTCGGAGCGGGCCGACGTCATCGCCTACCTGAACAGCCTCTCCGACAACCCGAAGCCGCTGCCGACCGCGGCGAAGTAAGGCTCCTCGGCCATCGATCTTGGAAGTGCGGCCAGGCTGAAAAGTCTGGCCGTTTCCTTATCCGGACCTCGCGGCGTTGTTATCGGGCGTTTTGCCGCAGCGACCCGCCCCGCCGGCCCTCCAAGATGAGGAAAAAGCAACGTACTCGGTCGAAACCTCGCCTATATTGGGCACTTAAAGGGGTAACCTCCTTCCAGACAGGGATGTTGATTTGGCCATTACCCGACGCGATCTACTGCTCACCGGCACTGCCGCCGCGGCGCTTCCCGCCCTCGGTTCCGCCGCCGGCGTTCCCGTCATCGGCGCGGCCGAGGCGCAATCGGCGGGTGAGCTACCCTGGCGGCATGCTTTGTCGCTGTTTGGCGACATCAAGTACCCCGCCGATTTCAAGCGCTTCGACTACGTCAATCCCGACGCGCCAAAGGGCGGGGCGGTTCGGCAAATCCAGATCGGAACCTTCGATAATTTCAACTACGTTGTTTCGGGCGTGAAGGGCAACCTCGCAGCGCCGGTCCCGCTCATTTATGAAACGCTTGCGACCCCCTCCTTGGATGAGGTTTCGACTGGATACGGATTGCTGGCCGAAGCTGTCATCCGTCCCGACGATTCCTCGTTCGTGATCTATCGATTGCGGGCGCAGGCCAAATGGCACGACGGAAAACCCGTTACGCCCGAGGACGTGATTTACTCACTGGAGGTGCTGAAGAAGAATCATCCATTCTATTCAGCCTACTATCGGCACGTCGTGAGCACCGAGAAGATCGGCGATCGTGACATCAAATTTACATTCGATGCGCCAGGAAATCGCGAGCTCCCGCAGATCGTCGGTGAACTCGTTGTTTTGCCCAAGCATTGGTGGGAGGGGAGCGATGCGCAGGGCAAGAGGCGCGATGTTACTGCGACGACGCTGGAGGTTCCGCTGGGGTCAGGCGCATATCGAATCAAGGAGTTTGTCGCCGGTCGCAACATCGTCCTGGAGCGGATGAAGGACTATTGGGGGCGTGATCTCAACGTCAACGTAGGGCGCAATAACTTCGACGAACTGCGCTTCGAGTATTTTAGGGACGCCACCGTCGCGATCGAAGCGTTCAAGGCCGATCAGGTGGACTGGCGCACCGAAAACAGTGCGAAGAATTGGGCGACCGCTTATGAGTTTCCGGCCGTTGTCGAAAAGCGCGTGCTGTTGGAAGAATTTCCCAATCGCAGTTCCGGAATCATGCAGGCCTTTGCACCGAACCTGCGCCGCGCCAAGTTCGGCGATCCACGGGTGCGCCGGGCCTTGAACTATGCGTTCGATTTCGAAGAGATGAACAAGCAGATATTCTTCGGACAGTATAAGCGCATCAGTAGCTATTTCGATGGTATCGAGGAGCTGATGGCAACCGGCTTACCCGAAGGAAAAGAGCTCGAAATTCTTGAGCCTCTGCGCGCAGAAGTTCCGCCTGAAGTGTTCACGACCGCGTACACCAATCCGGTCGGGGGTAGCCCCGAAGCTGTGCGTGACAATTTACGCGAGGCACTGCGCTTGTTGAAAGCCGCGGGCTACGAGGTACGTGATCGAAAGCTGATCGATAGCAAGACGGGTACCCAATTCTCTCTCGAATTGCTGGCTCAGGACCCCGCCTTTGAAAGGGTCATGCTATTCTATAAGCCTTCCCTGGAGAGGCTGGGTATTGCGGTCAGTGTGCGCACAATCGATCCGACCCAGTACGAGAATCGGCTTCGCGAATGGGATTTCGATATTGTCGTTGGTTCGTGGGGGGAATCGCTGTCGCCCGGAAACGAGCAACGTGAGTCCTGGGGATCAAAAGCTGCAGATATGGCCGGCTCGCGCAACATCGTTGGCATAAAGAATCCCGCAATCGACAAGCTCATTGATCGCGTGATTTTCGCGAAGGACCGCCTCGAGCTTGTGGCCGCCACAAAGGCGCTTGATCGGGTGCTGCTGTGGAATCATTACGTCGTGCCGCAGTGGAACTATCCGAAGCAGCGAACAGCGCGCTGGGATCGCTTTGGCCGACCGACGGAGTTGCCAAAGTACGGGCAATCGGGATTCCCAACCATCTGGTGGTATGACGCAGATAAGGCGGCGCGGATCGCAAAAAAATCGTGAAGGACATTGCTCGCATGGCGCAGCTTTCACGCCGGCACGTCCTGGCACTAGGTGTCGGCGGCGCGCTCAGCACGGCTTGGCTGCGCAACGCGGCGGCGTCCGAGGGCCTCGCCGAAGTTCACGGCATCTCGGCGTTTGGCGACCTCAAATATCCCGCAGACTTTCACCATTTCGACTACGTCAATCTGGACGCTCCGAAGGGCGGGATGTTCTCGCTGATTCCGTCAACGAAGGCCTACAACCAGTCCTTTCAGACCTTCAACTCGCTCAATGCCTTCATTCTGAAGGGTGAGGGCGCCCAGGGTATGGATCTGACCTTCGTCACGCTGATGGCGCATGCGGGTGACGAGCCCGATGCGATGTATGGCTTCGCCGCGAAGTCGGTGCAGCTCTCGCCTGACAAGCTGGCTTATCGATTCACCATCCGGCCCGAGGCACGGTTTCACGATGGCTCCAAGCTGACCGCTCATGACGTCGCGTTCTCGATCAACGTGCTGAAGGACAGGGGCCATCCGCTGATCCAGATTCAGATGCGCGACGTCAAGGGCGCGCAAGCGCTGGACGACGCCAACGTGGTCGTGACCTTCGCCGAGAAGCGGGCACGTGACGTGCCGCTCTATGTGGCAGGTCTGCCGATCTTCTCGAAAGCCCATTACGCCAACCGGCCGTTCGACGAAACCACGACCGAGACGCCGCTGGGCTCTGGTCCCTACAAGGTCGGCAAGTTCGAGATCAATCGCTACATCGAGTTCGAGCGCGTCAAGGACTGGTGGGGTGCAGACCTGCCGGTCTGCCGGGGCAGCAACAATTTCGACGCGATCCGCTACGAGTTCTATCGTGACCGCGACGTCGCTTTCGAAGGCTTTACCGGAAAGAACTATTTGTATCGCGAGGAGTTCACCGCGCGCATCTGGGCCACGCGCTACGATTTTCCCGCGATCAAGGACGGCCGCGTCAAGCGCGAGCAGGTGCCGGACCAGACGCCGTCGGGCGGCCAGGGCTGGTTCATCAACACGCGGCGCGACAAGTTCAAGAACCCGAAGGTACGCGAAGCCCTGAACTGCGCGTTCGACTTCGAATGGACTAACAAGTCCATCATGTACGGCGCCTATGCGCGCACACGATCGCCGTTCCAGAATTCGGACCTCGTTGCGGAAGGCCCACCCTCGCCCGCGGAGTTGAAGCTGCTCGAGCCCTTCCGCGGCCAGGTGCCCGACGACGTGTTCGGTGAGCCGTTCGTGCCGCCGGTGTCGGACGGCTCCGGTCAGGATCGTGCGCTGTTGCGCAGAGCGCAGCAATTGCTTCAGGAGGCGCAGTTTCCGGTTAAGGATGGCAAACGGTTGTTGCCGAACGGCGAAGTGTTCGCGGTCGAGTTCCTGACTGACGAGGCCTCGTTCCAGCCGCACCACGCCTCCTTCCTCAAGAATCTCGGCGTGCTCGGCATCGAGGCCAATCTGCGTCTGATCGACGCCGTGCAATATCGTGCGCGGCTCGAGTCATTCGATTTCGACTTTGCAATCCAGCGCCTCACGATGACCGCGACGCCCGGCGACAGCTTGCGGACCTACTTCACCTCGCAAGCTGCTGCCACCAAGGGGTCTTACAATTATGCCGGCGTCGTCAGCCCCGCGCTCGACGCGCTGGTGGAAAAGGCGATGGCAGCGGAAACACGCAACGAGCTGACAATCGCGTGCCGCGCGATCGACCGCGTCTTCCGCGCGGGCCGTTACTGGGTGCCGCAATGGTATAATACCAGCCACCGGCTGGCTTATTGGGACGAATTCGGTCATCCCGCGAATCTGCCGCGTTATCCGATCTCCGACTATGCCAGCGGCGTCGGCGAACGGACCTTGTGGTGGTCCGACCGCGACAAGGCGGCGAAGCTCGAGCAGGCGAAATAATCATGAGCGCCTATATCGCCCGCCGCATCCTGCTGATGATCCCGACCTTGCTCGGGATTCTCTTCGTCTCCTTCGTCGTCGTGCAGTTCGCGCCAGGCGGCCCGGTCGAGCGCGTCATCGCGCAGCTCTCGGGCGCCGATACCGGCGGCACCTCGCGCATTTCTGGCGGCAGCGACTTCGCGCAACGCGCGCCGGGGCAGTTAGGCGCCGGCGGCGATGCCATCAATTCGAAGTATCGCGGTGCGCAGGGGCTCGACCCCGATTTCATCAAGAAGCTGGAGGTGCAGTTCGGTTTCGACAAGCCGGCACCGGAGCGATTCGCGCTGATGGTGTGGAATTTTGCCCGCTTCGACTTCGGCAAGAGCTATTTCCGCGACGTCAGCGTGCTCCAGCTCGTCAAGGAAAAGTTGCCGGTCTCGATCTCGCTCGGCATCTGGCTGACGCTGCTGACCTACCTGATCTCGATTCCACTCGGCATCCGCAAGGCGGTCAGGGACGGCACGCGGTTCGACACCTGGACGTCGAGCGTGCTCGTGCTCGGTTATGCCATTCCCGGCTTCCTGTTCGCGATCCTCCTGATCATCCTGTTTGCCGGAGGCTCGTTCTTCAACTGGTTTCCGCTGCGCGGTCTGACGTCGGACGGCTGGTCGCAATTTCCCTGGTACTGGAAGATCATCGACTATTTCTGGCATTTGACGCTGCCGCTGATCGCCATGGGACTCGGTGCGTTCACCACCATGACGTTCCTGACCAAGAACTCGTTCCTGGACGAAATCCGCAAGCAGTACGTGATGACGGCGCGCGCGAAGGGCTGCAGCGAGAACCGGGTGCTCTATGGCCACGTCTTTCGCAACGCGATGCTGATCGTCATCGCGGGCTTTCCCAGCACCTTCATTCACGCCTTCTTCTCGGGCTCGCTTCTGATCGAGACGATCTTCTCGCTGGATGGCCTGGGGCTCCTCAGCTTCGAGAGCGTGCTCAACCGCGACTACCCCGTGGTGTTCGGCACGCTCTTCATCTTTTCGCTCGTCGGCCTCGTGGTCAACCTCATCTCCGACCTGACCTATATGTGGATCGATCCGCGGATCGATTTCGAGGCGCGGGAGGTCTGATGACGCTGACCGCCCCCACGCCGATCGAAACCACCGCGAAGTCGCCGCTCGGAGATGCGGTCCCGCTCACGCGCAAGCCGTTCGTGCCATCGCCGCTGAACAGGCGGCGCTGGCAGAACTTCAAGGCGAACCGGCGCGGCTATTGGTCGTTGTGGATCTTCCTGGTCCTGTTCGTGGTGTCGCTGTTCGCCGAGCTGATCGCCAACGACCGGCCGTTCCTGATCAAATATGACGGTCATCTCTACTGGCCCGCTTTTGTCACCTATTCGGAGACGACCTTCGGCGGCGATTTCGAAACCGCAGCCGATTACCGCGATCCTTACTTGCAGAAGCTGATCAAGGACAAGGGCGGCAGCATCGTCTGGCCCTTGATCCGCTATTCGTACGACACCCACAACCTCGACCTGCCGACGCCGGCACCGTCGCCGCCGACATGGATGCTGACAGAGGAGCAGTGCAAGCCGGTCGTCGAGAAGAAAGGCCTCAAGAGCTGCCGCGACCTCGAATATAACTGGCTCGGGACCGACGATCAGGGCCGCGATGTGGTAGCGCGCCTGATCTACGGTTTCCGCATCTCGGTGCTGTTCGGACTTTGCCTGACCATTATCTCCTCCGTCGTCGGGATCGCGGCCGGCGCGGTGCAGGGCTATTTCGGCGGCTGGATCGACCTGTTGTTCCAGCGTTTCATCGAGATATGGACCGCGATCCCGTCGCTCTATCTGCTGCTGATCCTGTCCTCGGTGCTCGTTCCCGGCTTCTTCGTGCTGCTCGGCATTCTGTTGTTGTTTTCCTGGGTGTCGCTGGTCGGACTCGTGCGCGCGGAATTTTTGCGCGGGCGCAATTTCGAGTACATCCAGGCGGCGCGGGCGCTCGGGGTGTCGAACGCCGTCATCATGTTCAAGCATCTGCTGCCGAATGCGATGGTCGCGACGATGACGTTCCTGCCCTTCATCGTCTCCTCGTCGGTCATGACGCTCACGGCCCTCGATTTCCTGGGCTTCGGATTGCCGCCCGGCTCGCCGTCGCTCGGCGAGCTGCTGTCGCAGGGCAAGTCCAACGTGCAGGCACCTTGGCTCGGTTTCTCCGGCTTCTTCTCGGTGGCGATCATGCTGTCGCTTTTGATCTTCATCGGCGAAGCCGTGCGCGACGCCTTCGATCCGCGCAAGACCTTCAGGTAAGTCGATGGACGCGATCAACCAGCCCCTGCTTAGCGTGCGCGAGCTCTCGGTGGCGTTCCACCAGGGCGGCGCAACCACGCTCGCGGTCGACACGATCTCGTTCCAGATCAGGCGCGGCGAGTGCCTGGCGCTGGTTGGCGAATCCGGGTCCGGCAAATCGGTCAGTGCGCTCTCGATCCTCAAGCTGCTGCCCTATCCGAGCGCCTCGCATCCGTCGGGCAGCATCCGCTTCAAGGGTCGCGAGCTGATCGATCAGTCGGAGCGTGAGATGCGGGAGATCCGCGGCAGCGACATCTCCATCATCTTCCAGGAGCCGATGACCTCGCTCAATCCGCTGCATACGATCGAGGCGCAGATCGGCGAGATCATCCAGCTGCACAATCCGACCAGCAATGCCGAGGCGCGCAGGCGGACGCTGGAGCTGCTGACGCAGGTCGGCATCCCTGAGCCCGAAACGCGGCTGAACAGCTATCCGCACCAGCTCTCCGGCGGCCAGCGCCAGCGCGTGATGATCGCCATGGCGCTCGCCAACGAACCGGACCTGTTGATCGCGGACGAGCCGACCACGGCGCTTGACGTCACTGTGCAGGCGCAGATCCTGACGCTGCTGGCCGAGATACGCTCACGTCTCGGCATGAGCCTGCTCTTCATCACCCACGATCTCGGCATCGTGCGCCGTATCGCCGACCAGGTCTGCGTCATGAAGGGCGGCGAGATCGTGGAGCAGGGGTCGGTCGAGCAGGTCTTCAACAGCCCGAAGCATCCCTATACGCGCGATCTGCTGGCGGCGGAGCCGAAGCCCGATCCGGCGCCGCCGCAGCCGGATGCGCCATTGGTGATGTCCACCAGCGACCTGAAAGTCTGGTTTCCGATCAGGCGCGGGTTGATGCGCAAGACGGTCGGGCACATCAAGGCCGTCGACGGCGTCAGCATCGCCGTGCGCAAGGGCGAGACGCTTGGCGTCGTCGGCGAGTCCGGCTCGGGCAAGACAACGCTGGGGCTCGCATTGCTGCGGCTGATCTCATCGAACGGGCGCATCGTGTTCCTCGGAAAAGATATCCAGGGCCTGCGCTTCAAGGAGATGCGGCCGTTCCGGCGTGACATGCAGATCGTATTCCAGGACCCGTTCGGCTCGCTCAGCCCGCGCATGTCGATCGCCGACATCATCGCCGAAGGTCTGTCCGTGCATCAGCCGAAGCTCTCGCGCGAGGAGCGTGAGGAGCGCGTCGTCAAGGCGCTCGAGGACGTGGGGTTAAAGGCCGACACCCGCTACCGCTACCCCCATGAATTCTCCGGCGGCCAGCGCCAGCGCATCAGCATCGCGCGCGCCGTGGTGCTGGAGCCGGATTTCGTCGTACTGGACGAGCCGACCAGCGCGCTCGACATGCTGATCCAGGCGCAGATGGTGGACCTGTTGCGCGAATTACAGCGCAGGCGCGACCTCACCTACATGTTCATCTCGCATGATCTGCGCGTGGTCGCCTCGCTTGCCAGCCATCTGATCGTGATGCGCGGCGGCAAGGTGGTCGAGGAAGGGCAGGCGGCCGAGCTGTTCAAGAATCCGAAAACGGATTACACGCGCGCGCTGTTTGCAGCGGCGTTCAGGCTGGAGACGGAAGGAAACGGTTCGGTGGCGACGTAGGCGCCGTCAGAGCCGCTTGATCGCAACGACTTCGCTGCCCGCCTGCTTGATCCGCGCGATCGCCGGCGCGATGGCTTCGATCACCGTTGCCATGTGATGCGCATTGGCGTGAACCATGGTGCTGCCGTCGCGCACGATGGCGACATGGCCCTTCCAGAAGATCAGGTCACCACGCTGGAGCTTGCTTCGCTCATGCGGCTCCAGCGCGCGGCCGAGGCCCGCCTGCTGCATGTCGCTGTCGCGCGGACAGCCGATGCCTGCTGATGTCAGCGAGACCTGCACCAGACCCGAGCAATCGATGCCGAGGCTGCTCTTGCCGCCCCACAGATAGGGCGTGCCGACGAAGCGCTCGGCGACGGCGGCCAAATCCGGCTCGCGGTGGTCGAGCAGCACCAGATGTGCCTTCGGCACATACTTTCCGTCAGCCGTCACCGCGAAATTGCCGTCCTCCCGCACGATCGCGAGCTTCGATCCGAGCACGAGCGTGTCGGCCGGCGGCAGCTTGATCGAGGGACCGGGGAAGGCGAATGTCCGCAGCGCGCTCACCTTGTGCGTCGGCGCGGCCGCCGGCTTCATCAGCGCTGCATCGGGCAGCCAGCCGACATAGCCATCGTCGGCAAGCTGACCCCAGGCCCAGCCTTCGCGGTCGCGATCGTAGACCGTGACCCGCTCGCCGCGCAGCGCTTCCGTCATCAGCATCGCGTCCGAGGAGGGCTGCTCGCGCATTGGCGCGATCGGCTCGACCACCTCGAATTCCTCGCCGGTGACGAAGCGGTCCGCCTGCACCTTGCCTTCGAGATATTTTGCGGCGAGATCGCCCCGCGCCGGTGTCAGTCTTGGATCGTTACTTAGATCGTGTCTTGGATCATGCATAGCGCTCGCTCAGCAAGGTGTAGATGGCGCGGGCGGCCTGGCATTCGCCGCCCTCGGGCCGCGCCGGCTTCGCCGATGGCGTCCAGCCGTAGATGTCGACGTGCAGCCAGCTCTTGGCGTGTTCGACGAAGCGCTGCAAAAACAGCGCGCAAGTGATCGAGCCGGCAAAGCCGCCGGACGGCGCATTGGTGATGGTGGCCGTCTTGGAGTCCAGCCAAGCATCGTAAGGCGGCCACAGCGGCATGCGCCACAATGGATCGTTCTCCTTCACCGCGCAGCGCGCGAGGTCGGCGGCAAGCGTCTCATCATTGGTGTAAAAGGGCGGTAAATCCGGCCCCAGCGCGACCCGCGCCGCGCCCGTCAGCGTGCCCAGATCGATCAGCAGGTCGGGCTTCTCCTCGTCGGCGAGCGCCAGCGCGTCGGCGAGCACGAGGCGGCCTTCGGCGTCGGTGTTGCCGATCTCGACCGTGATGCCCTTGCGCGAGGTGAAGATGTCGAGCGGGCGGAAGGCATTGGCGGAAACCGCGTTCTCCACCGCCGGAATCAGCACGCGCAGCCGAACCTTCAGCTTCGCATCCATCACCATGCGCGCCAGCGCCAGCACATTGGCGGCACCGCCCATGTCCTTCTTCATGATCAGCATGCCGCTCGACGGCTTCAGGTCGAGCCCGCCGGTATCGAAGCAGACGCCTTTGCCGACCAGCGTCACCTTGGGATGGGCGGGGTCGCCCCAGACGATGTCGATCAGCCGCGGCGCGCGGTCCGAGGCCATGCCAACGGCGTGGATCAGGGGAAAGTTCCCGGCCTTCAAATCCTCGCCGACGATGCAAGCGAAGCTCGCGCCGAATTCGGCGGCGAGGCCTTGCGCGGCCGCGGCAAGCTCGCCCGGTCCCATGTCGTTGGCCGGCGTGTTGATGAGGTCGCGCGCCAGCATGGCGGCATCCGCGATGCGGCTGATCTCGGCGGCATCGACGCCCTCCGGCGGCACCAGCCGGACGTCGGGGCTGTCGGCCTTGCGGTAGCGGGCGAAGCGATAGCTTCCGAGCGCAAAGGCGAGCGCCGCCAGCCGCGTATCCTGCGGTGCATTGGCAAAGCGATAGCTGCCAGGCGGCAGCAGGCCGGGCAGGGCGCCCGGCCGGAACGGGTCGCGCGATCGGGCGCCGTCGTCATCGAGACCGAACAGGATCTGCGCGATCGCGCCGTCGGGCGCCGGCAGCGCGAGATAGCTGCCCGGCCTTGCGGTAAAGGCGCTCGCGGCGGCGAACTGGCGTTGCGCCGGCGGCAGCGTCTCGGCGACTTGATCCCAGCTCGATTTGGTGACGAAAGTGATTGGGGTGGCGGTTGAGGACGTCTCGAAGACGAAAGGCATTGGCGGGTCCGCAAGGTCATTCGGTCGGAGCAGACTTCGCAGAGTTTTGCCAAGGCTGCAATCAGGATTGCGGGTCACCGTTCAGCGAGCCGCTACTCGCTTTGAAGGTGCCATGCTAGGTTCCGGACAGCGGTTGCCAGCTGCGCAGAGAACGCCCGGTGACCGAAGACGAAGCGTGCCGGGAGGACGTGCAATGGAATTTGTGTGGAGCGTGGTCACATTCATTGGCCAGGCCATCGAGGCGGTGTTTGGCTATGTCGAGCATCACCACTGGGTGTTCGCGTTCCTCGCCGGCGGCTACGTCTTCTATCTCCATGACCGTTCGGTCCACGCGCGGTTCGATGCGCTCGACAAGCGCATTGACGAAATCCGCAAGCGTCTTGCCATCGAATATTGACCGACCGGCGAAATCACGCCCGGACGATCCTCGTATCGCAACTGAGAACTGTCGCTCACGAGAGTACCGCCGCAGGGCTTTACTAGCGCGGCGGTTGTGGCATGATCGTCCAGCATTTTAGATTGTCTCGTGCGTTTCTGCACGTATCGAGCGCAGGCGGGCGCTCGCATCTCGGCTGAGACCGATCTGGATTGGCGACCGGCCTGAATCTTTTCGTCGAAAGCATTTCTCTCAATCTTTGGGCGACGCAGCATTCGCAATGAGCGGCGCAAAATGGATAGATCATTTGTCATTGCGCAGATATCCGACCTGCATCTCGACGGGTCAGGACGGCTGCTGGCAGCGGTCGAGGCCCTCACCGGCGCGATCCGCGAGAGGATGACGCGGTTCGCGGAAGTCCCCGACCGAATCCTGCTGATCACGGGCGATCTCGTGAACGACCCGACGCCGCGTGCGCTCGACGAAGCCCTCGCGGTCATCAGGTCGTTCCGGCAGAGCGGACTGTTCACCGACGTCCAGGCCATTGCCGGCAATCACGACGTCAAACGTCCGAGCCAGCGCATCGGCCGGCACGATGCCTACGACTATCTGCATCTGCCGCGGACCTCGAAGAGCGTCTATTACCGCCAGGCCGGTCTCGATCTGGTGCTGCTGGATTCCAACAGCGCAAGCCTGACCACGCTAGCCGACCGGAATATCGATCGGGAGGCCTACAATGCGCTGGTCGCGGATTCCGCACGGCTAAGCATCGAGCTCGCGGGCAGCCTTGGTTCGGCCGGACGCGCCGACTATTGTGAGCCCGCTGAAAACCTGGTGCGGGTGCTGGCGATGCATCATCATCCGCTGCCGCAGGCGACCGGCGAGGGAAAGCGGTTTCTCGGAGCTCCAGACGAGCCGCTGATGTATCTCGCCGCGCCCGCGACTTTCCTGGAAGCCGCGACCTCGCTCAACGTCAATCTCGTCCTGCACGGACACCGGCATGTCGAAGGTCTCGCCCGCTATTCGATTCCCGATCCGCGGGCGATCCGGAGCGGCGGCGAGGATTTCTGGCGCACGATCTATGTGCTCTCTTGTCCTTCCTCGACCGGGCAGTCCGGCGACGATGCCTGCTTCAACATCATCCATTTCGGTCCAATGTCCGGGGCCGGGCGGCCGGAGTACCGGTTCGCGATCGCCCGCTACTCGCGGCCGCGGAACGATAGCGGCTTCAGGCCGCTCGACTCGAACCTGGCGAACGGCGTCATCGGTCTTGCGGTGGGCCGGGATTTTTCCCGTGATCCTGCCTTCCAGTCCGTGATCGAGATCGCCTCTTGCGCGTCGCTGAAGCGGGATCAGGTCCGGGCGTTGGCGCGCCGGCTTCTGTCGCGCCGCGCCTTCTACGATGACGGCACGCCAAGCTGGGCGGACACCCTGTACATTTATCTCCTCACCTCCCATGCCTGGGCGGATCTCGAGGGAAAATTGACGAGGTCGGGACCTCGTTCTGATGTCGAGGCGGTGGCGGCAGTGCAGGCCCTGCTGCATCGACTGATCGGGCAATCCGCCGAATTGCTCGGCATCGATCGCGCTCAGCTCGACGAGCTTCGTGCCAATCGCCTGATCAATCGTGCCTCTTTGCGGAGCTGGCCAAGCATGCCGCGCGAGGGTGTCGATGTTCAGGGCCAGGCGGAGAGGTTGGGACTGCTGCGAGATCTGAACCAGCAAGCCCTGGCGCTCGGCCTCGATCTGGACCTCGGCGGCGAGGCGCCGCCGGAAACGCCGCCGTAAGGCAGCCGGAGCCCTGTGTTAACCGGCCGTTAGGGTTAACAGTCTATTGCTGGCGCGTTCGGCTCGATCAATCGGCTCGAGAGTCAAAGCGTCATGCGTCAACGGTTCAGTCCTGCTCGGCTTCTTGCGTCCGCCTCGCTGGTCGCGGTGGTAGCGGTCAGCCTCGGCGGCTGCACGGCAATGTCAAAGCTCTCGGACGTCACCGGCTCGATCGGCCCGAAGGCGGAAGCCGCCCCGACCGATCCGGCGCGCGCCGCCGAAGTCTATGGCGAGCGCTATCGTGCCAATCCCAAGGATGCCGACGCGGCACTGGCCTACGGCCAGGCCTTGCGCGCCAACGGACAGCGCGCGCAGGCCGCCGCCGTGCTGGAACAGGCGACCATCGCCAATCCCGGCAATAAGGCGCTGCTCGCTTTGTACGGCCGCGCGCTCGCCGACAACGGCAATTTCCAGCAGGCCTTCGACGTGCTGTCGAAGGCGCATTCGCCCGACAATCCGGACTGGCGCCTGCTCTCGGTGCAGGGCACTGCGCTCGACCAGATGGGCCGTCACGACGAGGCACGTGCCTACTATGCGAGCGCGCTGAAGATCGCGCCGGGCGATCCCGGCGTGCTTTCCAATCTCGGCCTGTCCTACATGCTGTCGAGGGATCTGCCCAAGGCCGAAGATGCGCTGCGACAGGCCTACGCCTCGCCGCGCGCGAGCGCCCGGGTGCGGCAGAATCTCGGCCTGGTGGTCGGCCTCCAGGGCCGCTTCGCCGAAGCCGAGACCATCGTCAGGGCGGACCTGCCGCCGGACCAGGCCGCAGCCGATGTCGCCTATCTCAAGGAGATGCTGAGCCGCAATGACTCCCCGCGCGGTGCGCCGAAGCGGACACCGGTGGCGTCGCTCAGCCAGCCTGACTGATCAGACCGATCTTCCAATCCTGAAGCCGTAAGGCCGTCCGCGTTGCAGTCGGACTGCGTCAGTGCAGCTCGGAGATCTTGATGCCGGTCGGTCCGAGAATGACGACGAACAGCACCGGCAGGAAGAACACGATCATCGGCACCGTCAGTTTCGGCGGCAACGCCGCGGCCTTCTTCTCGGCCTCGTTCATGCGCATGTCGCGGTTTTCCTGTGCCATGACACGCAAGGATTGGCCGAGCGGAGTGCCGTACCGTTCCGCCTGCTGAAGCGCCAGACACACCGATTTGACGCCTTCGAGGCCGGTGCGTTTGGCAAGATTCTCATAGGCGACCTTGCGATCCTGCAAATAGGACAGCTCGGCCGTGGTCAGGGTGAACTCCTCCGAGAGCGCGATCGACTGGCCCACGATTTCGGTTGCGACTTTCCGGAACGCCATTTCCACCGACATGCCGGATTCGATGCAGATCAGCAGCAGATCGAGCGCGTCGGGAAACGCGCGCTTGATCGAGAGCTGGCGCTTGGAGATCCTGTTCTTCAGGAACAGCATCGGCGCCTGCAGGCCGGCATAGGCGGCGACGACGCACATGCCGATCTTGACCGGCATCGACTTCTCCATGTGTGCGATCAGGAACACGTAGACGACCGAGCCGACGAACAGCACGAGCGGGGCCACCATGCGGGCAAATAGGAACGTGACGTAAGGCGCATGACCGCGATAGCCCGCCATGATGAGCTTGTCGCGCGCCGCTTCCTGCGCCAGCCATTTGGTGAGGTTGAAGTCCTCGACGACCCTGGACACGAGTTGCTTCGGCGTCTGGCGTAGCGAGACCTTCTCGCTTTTGTTGAGACGTTCGCGCTCGCGCTGCCGGATGCGCTCACGCTCGCTTGCCACCGCCTTCATGCGCTTGGAGAGGCCTTCGCCGGCGAACAGGGGCATCACCAGCGTATACACCGTGGCGCTGGCCGCGATGGCCGCCAGCAGCATGGTCATGAAGTGGGCGTCGTGCAGCTTCGTGACGAGTAAATCGACCATATGACACCATCAGAAATCGAAGTTGATCATCTTCTTCATCACCATGATGCCGATCGACATCCAGACGACGCAGCCGACCAGCATGAGCTGGCCGGTGGGATGGGTCCACAGCAGCGAGATATAGCCGGGCGTCGTGAGATAGACGAGGAACATCACGATCGGAGGCAGCGAGCCGATAATGCCGGCCGAGGCCTTGGCCTCCATCGACATCGCCTGGATCTTTTCCTTCATCTTCTTGCGGTCGCGCAGCACCTTGGAGAGGTTGCCGAGTGCTTCGGACAGGTTGCCGCCGGACTTCTGCTGGATCGACACCACGATGCCGAAGAAGTTGGCTTCCGGCAACGGCATGCGATCATAGAGCCGCGCACAGGCCTCGCCGAGCGGCATGCCGATCGTCTGCGTCTCGATGATGGACAGGAACTCGCTGCGCAGTGGCTCCGGCGCGTCGGCGGCGACGACCTTGATCGATTCGAACAGCGGCAGACCGGCTTTGATGCCGCGGACGATCACGTCGACGGCATCGGGCAGTGCCGCCAGGAACTTGTTTTCGCGGCGTTTCTTCAGGAAACCCAGTGCCCAGCGCGGCAGGCCGAAGCCGCCGGCAAAGGCGAGACCAGCGGCGCCGAGCAGGCCGCCACCACCGAACAGGGCCACGAAAAAAAACACGCCCGCCAAGACCGCGGACGCGATCCAGAATTTCTGCGGCGTCCAGTCGAGCCCGGCCTGCGACAGGCGGATGTGGAGCGGAACGCTCTTCTCCTGTGCCCGTCTTGACTCGAGATCCTTGAGCGAAGTCTCGACCTGCTCGCGGCGCGATCGCTGGCTCTTCTCGGCCTGCTTGGCCGCGGGCGCTTCGGCCCGCGAGATCGAGGCGCGGCGGTTCTCGGCCTTCCGTTCCCCGGACAGCAGCGGATAGAGGAAGACCCAGGCCATGCCGCCGACGGCGGCGGTGGCGAGGAAGGTGAGGGCGAGGACCTGCATGTTCATGGCTGGGCCGACCTGCTCACTTGGTTGGTGCCACTTCCGCGGCGTCGAGCGCAGCGGCAAGGCGTTTCTCGTCGCCGTAATAGCGCGCGCGTTCCCAGAACTTCGGACGGCCGATGCCGGTCGAGCGGTGCCGGCCGATGATCTTGCCGTTGGCGTCCTCGCCGACGAGATCGTAGAGGAAGATGTCCTGGGTGATGATGGTGTCGCCTTCCATGCCCATCACCTCGGTGATGTGGGTGATGCGGCGCGAGCCATCGCGCAGGCGCGCGGCCTGGACGATGACGTCGATCGAGGCGCAGATCATCTCGCGGATGGTGCGGGAGGGCAGGGAAAAGCCGCCCATCGTGATCATCGATTCGCAGCGCGACAGTGCTTCGCGGGGATTGTTGGCGTGCAGCGTCCCCATCGAGCCGTCATGGCCGGTGTTCATGGCCTGCAGCAGGTCGAACGCCTCGGGTCCGCGGACTTCGCCGACGATGATGCGTTCGGGACGCATACGCAGGCAGTTGCGCACCAGCTCGCGCATGGTGACCTGGCCTTCGCCTTCGATGTTGGGCGGGCGGGTTTCGAGCCGCACCACGTGGGGCTGCTGGAGCTGGAGCTCGGCCGCGTCCTCGCAGGTGATGACGCGCTCGTCGTGCTCGATATAATTGGTCAGGCAGTTGAGCAGCGTGGTCTTGCCCGAGCCGGTACCGCCGGAGATCAACACGTTGCAGCGGACCCGGCCGATGATCTGGAGGATCTCGGCGCCCTCCGGCGAGATCGCGCCGAACTTGACGAGCTGATCCAGCGTCAGCTTGTCCTTCTTGAATTTGCGGATGGTGAGCGCGGGACCATCGATCGCGAGCGGCGGCACGATGGCGTTGACGCGGGAGCCGTCGGCGAGGCGCGCGTCGCAAATCGGCGAGGATTCGTCGACGCGCCGGCCGACCTGGCTGACGATGCGCTGGCAGATGTTGAGGAGCTGCTGGTTGTCCCGGAAGCGGATTCCCGTTCGCTGGATCTTGCCGTTGACTTCGATGAAGACGGTGCCGGCCCCGTTCACCATGATGTCGGCGATATCGTCGCGCGCCAGCAGCGGCTCGAGTGGACCGTAGCCAAGCACGTCGTTGCAGATGTCGTCGAGCAACTCCTCCTGCTCGGCGATCGACATCACAATGTTCTTGATCGCGATGATCTCGTTGACGATGTCGCGGATTTCCTCGCGCGCGGACTCGGAATCCAGCTTGGCCAGCTGGGCGAGGTCGATAGCCTCGATCAGCGCGCCGAAGATGGTCGCCTTGACCTCGTAATAGTTGTCCGAGCGGCGGTTCTCCATGACCGGCGCGGGCCGGGCAGGGGCGAGCGGCGGCGAGGCGACGACCGGCGGGGGCGGCGCGCGCGACGCCGTCGGCGCCAGAGCCGGGGCAGGCTCTGGCGACACGGCGCCGGGCTTGGAAGCCCGGGCGTCGGTGTCTGTTCCGCTACGCTTACCGAACACTTAACGACTCCATGCGGCGGCTTATTTTCCGCGCAATTTCTCAATCAGGGGTGAAAGCAACGACGACTTTTGCTTCTTGGTTTCGCTGCGGCCGGTCAGGCGCTGGGCGATCTGGAGGAACATGTCGATCGACTTGTGGTTGGCGGAGATCTCCGCGATCATCTGGCCGTTGTTGGCCGCCGAGCCGAAGATCTGCGGCTCGAACGGGATCGAGACGACCGGCTGGCTCTCGATCGCCTTGGCGAATTCGGCCGCGGCGATCTCCGGCCGTTTGGGGACGCCGACCTGGTTGAGGCAGTAGAGCGGCGGCCGGTCGTTGGGACGGGCGGCCTTCAGGAGATCGAACAGGTTTTTCGTGTTGCGCAGGTTGGCGAGATCAGGCGCCGCCACGATCAGGATGTCGTCGGCACCGATCAGGGCGCGCTTGGTCCAGCCCGACCATTGATGAGGAACGTCGAGCACGATGCAGGGCATGGTCGCGCGTAGCGTATCGAACACCGAATCGAAGGCATCGATGCCGAAATCATAGACCCGGTCGAGCGTCGCCGGTGCCGCGAGCAGGCTGAGGTGATCTGTGCACTTCGAGAGCAAACGGTCGATGAAGGCCGTATCGACGCGATCGGGCGAGAACACGGCGTCCGCTATGCCCTGCGGCGGGTCCTGGTTGTAGTCGAGACCGGCGGTGCCGAAGGCGAGGTCGAGATCGGCCACCACCGCATCCATCGCGAGGTCCCGCGCGATCGCCCAGGCGACATTGTGGGAAATGGTGGAGGCGCCGACGCCGCCCTTGGCGCCGACCACCGCGATGATGCGGCCGACCGCCTTGGCTTCCGGCGCCGAGAACAGGTTGCAGATCGAACGCACGACGTCGATCGCGCCAACCGGCGCGAGCACGTAGTCGCTGACGCCGCGGCGCACCAGCTCGCGGTAGAGCATGACGTCGTTGATGCGGCCGATCACGACCACGCGGGTGCCGGCGTCACAGACGGTGGCGAGCTGGTCGAGCCCCGCCAACAGGTCGTTGCGGGTGTCGCTCTCGAGCACGATGACGTTCGGCGTGGGCGCCGAGCGATAGGCTTCGATCGCAGCCGCCATGCCGCCCATCTGGATCTTCAGATGCGCCTTGCCGAGACGGCGATCCTCCCCGGCCGATTGCACGGCGGCGGCGGTCTCCACGGTTTCGCAGAAGGCCTGGACCGAAACGCGGGGCGCGGGCGCAATATGCTCCTCGGCCGGCGCAGGGGCCTCCGGCTGCTCTTCTTGAGTCTGGCGAGCGTAGTTGATCATTTGCCGGTATCGCTGAGTTTGGCCCGTTCGGCCTCGGGATAGGTGACCGCCGTCGGAGCTCCCTTGCGATACTTCTCGAAGGCGGCGGTGCGTCGCGCGGTATAGGCCGCTGTCTCAGGCCGCGGCTGCTCGAGATCCGTTGGATTGTCGACCATGGCCGCGAGGTTGCGCTGATAGGCGCAGCCGAAATTGTAATAGTCCTTGTTCTCGAACCAGCTCTTGTTCTTCATCGAGGGACCGAGGTCCTCCGGCCACAGCCCGCAGGGGCCCGCGACCGCGGCGATTTTGGAATAGGTCAGCCGGATCGGCGGAAGGAAGCGCTTGTCTTCGGGCTGGTAGGGACGGGCGATGACGCCGCGCGGAGGAACGCCCGCTGCCGCCAGCATCGCCTGGATCTCGCGCATCGATTCCGCCACCGGATGCGCATTGGGCACTCCGGACGGCACGTCGATATGGATGGCGCCGGTGCCCTCGTGCAGCCAGGTCGAAGCCAGGCCCATCACGTCGGCGCGCTGGGCGGCGCTCAGACCGCCGCGGGCATGACCGACGAAGACGACGATCGAGCGGTTCTGCTCCTCGATCGCGATCGGGTGACGCTGCTTGTAGTCGTCGGGAATGGACGCGGTGGCCACTTCGTCATGCTGGCAGCCGCCGAGCGCGAGCGCGATACCGACCAGCGCGCCACCGAGGCCGATGGCGCGTCTGCGAATCTGGGGTGGTCTTGTGGTCATAACGAAGTCCCCGTTCCGCTTCAGTCGGTGATGAAGCCGTAGGTGCCGCGGTAGTTCTTTGCGGGCTCGGTTTTGCCGGGCACGCCGTAGATGCGGTTGATGTTGCCGAGCAGTTCGGCCTGCGGATCTGCGGGCGCCGAGAAACCGTCATCCGGCCGCGACAGGTCCTTCTGCGCCACGGCCCGCACGATATAGGGCGTCACGATCACGACCAGCTCGGTCGAGTTGTTGACGAAATCGCGGCTGCGAAACAGCGAGCCGAGCACCGGGAGCTGCATCAGGCCCGGCAATCCGCTGATCGCCTGCTTGGTCTGCTGCTGGATCAGGCCGGCCATCGCCATTGCGCCACCAGAGGGAATTTCGAGCGAGGTCTCAGCGCGGCGGGTCCTGATCGAGGGCACCGTCACCGAGTTCACCGAGGTATTTGTCACCGCCTGCGACAGCGTAATCGCGTTATCATTGGAGAGCTCCGATACCTCGGTCATCACCCGCAGGCTGATCTTGCCTTCGCTCAGAACCACCGGGGTGAAATTGAGCGAGATGCCGAACTTCTTGAAGCTGATCTGGGTGGTGCAGACATGCGTGGTGGGGTCGCACGCATAGCCTGCCGGCACCGGGAACTCGCCGCCGGCGATGAAGGTCGCCGATTCACCCGAGATCGCGGTCAGGTTCGGCTCGGCCAGCGTGCGGATCACGCCTGCGGTTTCCATCGCGCGCAGTGTGGCCTGCACAGACGGCGTCGCGCCGAATTTCGTGGTCAGAGCGTTGCTGTCCACGAGATTGTGGCCAACAGCCGTGAACGGGTTGGAATTGCTGAAGCTCACCACCGACGTGCCGTAATTGAGGTTGGCCGTGAGATCGATGCCGAGTTGCTTGACGATGTTGCGCGCGACTTCTGCGACCGTCACCTTCAGCATGACCTGGTCGCGGCCACGGACCACGATCGAGTTGACCACCTTCTCGGGGGCGCCGGCGAGGCGCGCGGCGAGGTCGTTGGCCTGCTGCGCTTCGCCCGGGTTCGCGGCCGTGCCGCTGAGGACGATGCCGTCGCCGAGACCGTCGATCTGGATATCGGAATTGGGCAGGATCTGCTTCAGCGCGGCACGCACGCCGTTGAGGTCGCGCTTGACCGCGATGTCATACGCCGCGATCTGCTGGCCGGCGGAATCGAAGAACACGATATTGGTCTGGCCGACTGCGGCGCCGATGATATAGGCGCGCTGGGACGAGCGCACCACCGCATTGGCGATCTTGGGATCGGCGACCAGCACGTCCTTGATGTCGCGCGGCAGGTCGATCACGATCGACTTGCCGACGCCGAGCGAGAGGAAGCGCGCGTTCATCTGGCCATCAGCCGCAACCGGCGCGACCGGACGGTAGTCGGCAGCCACCACGGGCGTGAGCGCCGGATTGAGCGTCAGCGCGACAGCGGCCGAAAACGACAGGGCGCGGACCGTCGAGGCTCGCATCGTCACCAAATCCGCCCTGCATTTCATATTGCCGGTCCTCATCGTACCTTCGCCGTCTGACTTTGAACGCCGTAGCGAATGATCGAAATGCCATCGCGCTTCTGTGCGGAATCGTCGAGCGTGATCTCGCTGATCTTGACGTCGGCAATGCTGCGCAGCGCCAGCGACAGCGTGCCGCTCTGGCGGGCGGCGGAAAGCGTCTGGGTCTGAGCGGGATTGAGTTCGAGAGTGACGGTCTTGCCGATCACCGCGTTCTGGCCGTCCTTCTCCTTCGGCGCCTGATCGATGGCGAGCACGCGGACATTGGCCAGGATGATCTCCGACGTGATGATGTCGGCAGCACCGGCGCTCTGGTCCGGATTTTTGAGACGGCGCGTGAGAAGCACGTCGACCCGATCGTTGGGCAGGATGAAGCCGCCTGCGCCGGTCTCCGCCGAGATTTCGGTGGAGATGGCGCGCATGCCGGTCGGCAGGATCGCGGCCATGAAGCCGGAGCCATCGGCCTTGACCAGCTTCTGGTCGCGGATCGGCTCACCCTGGATGAAGGGCGCGCGCGCGATCGAGCCGGCGACCTGGGTCACGCCCTCCGGACGTTCGCTGCGGCGGATGAAGGTGGAGCTGGCGGCTGCGGTCGGCCAGGTCTGCCACTGCACGTCTTCCGGCTTCAGGGTCTGGCCGAGTCCGATATCGGCCTTGGCCACCAGCACGTCGACGGTGGGGAGCTGCGCGACCGGAGCGGGAGGCGGCGCAGAATTGTCCGAGCCGCTCGCCAGATACGCGGCGATGCCGCCGGCGCAGATGGCGACCGTCAGGACGACAATGCGTGCCCTATTCATACGCTTCACTTTCCAACCAAACGCCGCGACGCTTCCGCCGCCGTAATCGGCAGTTGACCAGCTATTCGTCAAAGCATGGTTAATGAGGCGTATCTAAATCGGCTTAACGCCGGGTTTATGCGGGGCTTTCAGCGCATTGCGAGGTGAGCGAGGTCGATCGCTTTCACCCATTCGGTTTCCGGGTAGACCATCAGCGCGCTGAGCGCGAGCGCGATGCCGTAGGGAATGCCGCTCTCCTTGGCGTGCAGCCGCGCGAGCCAGGCCTGGCCTGCGAGCCCGTAAGGCAATGGCCATTGCCGGAACTGGAGCAGGAGCAACGTCAGCGCGCCGCCGAACAGCGAGGCGTAAAGCAGGAAGTCCATCAATTGTGCGAAGCCGAACCAGAGCGCGACGGAGGCCGCGACTTTCGCGTCGCCGCCGCCGACCCAGCCCATCGCAAAGCAGGTGAACGCTACCGCCAGAACAACCGCGCCGGCACCGACATGGCCCAGCAATACGTAAGGTGCCATGCCACCGGCAATGGCGAGCACGAAGAAGCCCGCAACCAGCGCCAGCGAGACGCGGTTCGAGATGGTCATCGTGAAGAGATCGCTGGCCGCGGCAAACGCGATCAGGGCCGGGAAGAGCAGAAGGCGCGCGAAGTCGAGGATCATGGGCTTGCGTCTTGAGGCCTGGGTCTGTCGCCGGATCGGGGCGTCGGCGCAGGCTAGCGGGCAGTGCTAAACAAACCGACAATGGCGCGGCAGCCTCGGAACCGGCGAGCCGGTGCCGGCGGCCTCACCAGATGCTGGCAATCCGCGTCGCGAGCGTGACCACCGCGAGCAGCAGCGCCAGGCAGATCCAATAGACCGGCGCGTCGGCGCGCGCCGTTTCGGTCTCGGTCGCCGCAATTGCGGCATCGGTTCTGTACCTGCGCAACGCCACTGGAACTCGCCGTGTCCGAAAATACAAAGGCCCCGGAGGTCCGGGGCTTTTGCCGTCGTTGTCGGTCGCTTACTTCAGCGAGGAGCTGATCGAGCCGAACTTGGCGTTCAGCGTGGTGCCGAGGTTGTTGACGACCGTGATGATGGCCAGCGCGATGCCGGCGGCGATCAGGCCGTATTCGATGGCGGTGGCGCCGGATTCGTCGTTCGCGAAACGCGCAATCAGGTTCTTCATGAACTAAACTCCATCTGGGGTGAGGTCGCCTCGTTCGGCGCTGTCTTGACCCGGCGACCATGTGAGCCGAGCTCTTTCGGTAGAGTTAATTCGACTGCGCAAACGCGGCCGCGACGCGATGCTTTTGGCCAGAGTGAATTTCAGCTTAAAACGGCGGGCGGAATTCGCTCGACTTGCAAACGTTCCCTCAACTTCACCCTCCCTTAAATCTAGCGGAGTAGGCGTAGACAGGATCCGCAGTCTGGAAGCGAGGCGACGATGTCGAGCCTACCCCTGCAAGTCGCCCTGATGCTCGGCGAGACCATCGCGAAGGTGATCCCCGTCACTTTGATGCTGGCGGTGGTCTTCACGGTGCTCGAGCATTTCTGGGCCTGTAATCCCGGCGCGCCGTGGTGGCGCAAGCGGGAGATCGTGACCGACATCTGCTACTGGTTCTTCGTTCCGGTATTCGCCCGCACCATGCGGATCGGCCTTCTGATCGTCACCGCCGGAATCGTCTTCAACATTCACGATGCCGACGAGCTGATCGCCTTCTATGACAACGGCCACGGCCCGCTGGCGCAATTGCCGCTCTGGGCGCAGGGCGTGCTGTTCCTGGTCCTGGCCGATTTCATGCTGTACTGGCTGCATCGGCTGTTCCACGGCGGCGGATTTTGGAAGTACCACGCCATCCACCATTCCTCCGAGGAGCTTGGATGGATTTCCGCGGCCCGCTTCCATCCGGTGAATCTGATGCTCGGCACCATCGGCGTCGATGTCGTGCTGCTGATGGCCGGCATTTCTCCGAACGTGATGATCTGGGTCGGCCCCTTCACCACCTTCCATTCGGCTTTCGTGCACGCCAACCTGAACTGGACCTTCGGTCCATTCAGATATGTGCTGGCGACGCCGGTGTTCCACCGCTGGCACCACACCTCGCTCCAAGTGGGCGGCGACACCAATTTTGCCGGCACCTTCCCGATCTGGGACGTGCTGTTCGGCACGTTCCGCATGCCGAAGGCTGAGCTGCCGCAGGATTACGGCAAGGACGAAGCGACCATGCCCAAGGAGATCGCAGGCCAGCTCGCCTACCCGTTCCGCCACTAGGACCGGCCCCAGGGCCTTGAGGCCGCAAAACGCCAGTCGTTCAAACAATGGTCGGCGAATTTGCGGAACGTTCACGAATTGCGGGCAGGTTAGCCGGGTCGGGCGCCGGCTCCGCTTTTCGAATCGCTTCTGCCGGCTTGTACGTCCCGGGGTGAGAGTATGCGTAAAGAGTTCCTGCGCCGTCATGCGCGTGTGTGTCTTCTGGCTGCGGCCGCGGCGCTGGTTGCGCCAGCCGCCGGCCAAGCCGAGTCCACCGCCGAAGCCATCGCCGTCAATGTCGATCAGGCCAAGCTGGTGCGGCTGCCCGGCAAGGTGGCTACCATCGTGGTGGGTAATCCCCTGATCGCCGATGTCACGCTCCAGCCGGGCGGGATGATCGTAGTGACCGGGAAGGGCTACGGCGCCACCAATTTTGTCGCGCTGGACCGCGGCGGCGAGATTCTGGTCGATCGCCAGATCCAGGTCGAAGGTCCGAGCGACCGGCTCGTCACCGTCTATCGCGGGATCGAGCGCGAGTCCTACAGCTGCATGCCGATCTGCCAGCGTCGCGTGACGCTCGGGGATAGCGATGCCTACTTCAACAACACGATGAGCCAGGCCGGTTCGCTGAGCAGCAATGCCAGCAGCGGCGGCGCGGCCGCCAAGACAAACTAAAGAGACAAACTAAAGAGACGAACTAACAAGACCAGCTCGCAAAAGCGCGGGCGCTCGTTCCGACAATGAAAAAGGCCGTGCATTGCGCACGGCCTTTTCCTTTGACTTGTTCGCGCGATCCGGGCCTGAGGCCCGGCAGGCTCAGCCTGCGTCGCGGAGGTTGTCGGCAGCCGACTTGCCGGACCGGCGATCGGCCACGATCTCGTAGGAGACCTTCTGGCCTTCGCGCAGCGTGCCGAGTCCGGCGCGCTCGACGGCGCTGATGTGAACGAACACGTCCTGTCCGCCGTCGTCGGGTTGGATAAAGCCAAAGCCCTTGGTCGCGTTAAACCACTTCACGGTTCCCATGCTCACGGGGGTAGTTCCTTCTCAGATAACACAATGTAAGAGCCCGCTCGCGCAGGCAGGTTAGATCGAATTTCTGGAAGGGTCGTCAGCGTGTCTGAACCGGCTGTACCGGTGGATGCCAATGTCGTCCGGCCGAAAATCGATGAACTGATTTTATTGGAAATAAGGCGGCAAAACAATCCTGACGCGCACGATTTTTTGATCCGCCGTCTTGTCCACGGCGGATCAGCATGCAGGTCAGAATTTTAGTTCCGCACTGACGGCCTGAAGCGGGTCAACGGCGGCGGAATTGGCCACCGCGCTGTCCGGGACGCGGAGGGCCACCGGTCCCACTGGGACGTTCGTCCTTGTGACGGAAAATCAGCCGGCCCTTTTCGAGATCATAGGGCGACATCTCCACCGTCACGCGGTCGCCCGCCAGCGTCTTGATGCGGTTCTTCTTCATCTTGCCGGCGGTGTAGGCAACGATCTCGTGTCCGGCGTCGAGCTGCACGCGATAGCGCGCATCGGGGAGGATTTCGGTGACCAGTCCTTCGAACTGGATCAGCTCTTCCTTAGCCATGAATTTCTCCAGGTCGTGGGCGGCTAGTGCGAATAGGGTTTGCGGGTCGGCTGGCCCATCGGCCGACTGTCACGGCGCAAAAAGGCCACGCCTTGTATCCCATCAGGCTTTCCGGCGCTATGCGCAGAACGCTGTTCCGGTCGGTCGTTTGACGAGGAATGCGGCTTGCCGCCGGAGGGGCGACGGCGTGCACCCTTGGAGACCTTCTGGCCGCCACCAGGCCGTCCGTCAACATGCCTTGCGTCACCGTGCCGAGCTTCGCCGGGCCTTCCATCGCTCGGCTTGCCGCCGTTATGGCGCCCGTCACTGCGCCTGTCGTCACCGCGCCGTGCCTCACCATGCCTCGCGCCTTGCGGGCGCTGGCCTGGGCGGCCGGGCCGGCCCTGCCGTTGCTGCGACGGGGGCGCGCCCGCATCGTTGCGGCCCGCGTCCGTGCGATGATCTTCCCGCGGCAGCGCCACCTTGATCAGCCGCTCGATGTCGCGGAGATAGCCGAGCTCCTCACCGCCTGCGACCAGCGAGATCGCGGTGCCTTCGGCGCCGGCGCGCGCGGTGCGGCCGATGCGGTGGACATAGGTCTCGGGCACGTTCGGTATGTCGAAATTGATGACGTGGGTGATGCCGTCGACATCGATGCCGCGGGCGGCGATGTCGGTGGCGACCAGCGTGCGGATTTCACCGGAGCGGAACAGGGACAAGGTCCGCTCGCGATGGTTCTGCGACTTGTTGCCATGAATGGCGCTGGCGGCGATGCCGGCCCTCTCCAGAGTTTTCACCACCTTGTCGGCACCGTGCTTGGTACGGGTGAAAACCAGCGCGCGGTTGATCGGCTCGTTCTTAAGGAGCTTGGTCAGGACGGCGGGCTTGGCCGCGAAGTCGACCTGAATGATGCGCTGATTGATCCGCTCGGCCGTCGAGGACACCGGGGTGACGGCGACGCGGGCGGGGTCCCGCAGCATCGCGTCCGCGAGCTCGGCGATATCCTTCGGCATCGTGGCCGAGAAGAACAGCGTCTGCCGCTTGATCGGCAGCTTGGCGACGATCTTCCGGATGTCGTTGATGAAGCCCATGTCGAGCATGCGGTCGGCTTCGTCGAGCACCAGGAATTCGACGCTCGAAAGCTTGAGCCCGTTGCTCTGGACGAGATCGAGCAGGCGGCCGGGAGTCGCGACCAGCACGTCAACGCCCGGCATGAGCGCGCGGACCTGGCGCCCCATCGGCACGCCGCCGATGGCGAGCGTCGAGGCGAGGCGAAGGTGGCGACCATAGGCGTTGAAGCTGTCGAGGATCTGGCCGGATAGTTCGCGGGTCGGCGAGAGCACCAGCACCCGGCAGGTCTTCGGCTGCGGCTTGATGCGGTTCTCGAGCAGGCGGTGCAGGATCGGCAGCGCGAAGGACGCGGTCTTGCCGGTTCCGGTCTGGGCGATGCCGACGACGTCCCGGCCGGTCAATGCCAGCGGGATAGTCTGGGCCTGGATGGGGGTGGGGGTGACGTACTTCTCTTCGGTGAGAGCGCGCGCGATCGGTTCGGCGAGGCCGAAATCCTGAAACGAAGTCAAAAGGTGGGTTCTTTCCATGTCAAATACGAGCGCCCGGCCAGTCGGCGGGGCACGCGCGAGAGGGTGTCGAGAAGACACCTGCGTGTTTGGGGTGTCGGATGGCTTGATGGGATGGGGCAAGCCAGAGGCCCGAGAGGGCTTAAGAACACGCGGCTCGCAACGACCGTTCGATTCGCGAACGATCTCCGCGTTATATGGAACATCGGCGGGGCGCTTTCAAGGCAAGTGTTCGTCCGGCAGCGATTTACCGGGCAAATAGTTATGCTGGTATTTTAGTCAGATATGATGTCTTGCTCACAAAATAGACAGTCTGCCGCGTTCGCATACATTTTATTCGCCCAAATGTTGAGCAGCCTGACTGCGGCGAAACTTTGACTGAGCCGGAATTACGTATGTCTGCCAATCGGTTGGCTGGTGTCGAGCCCATGGCATGGTTCTTGCGATTCCCTTAATCGCAGGCGGCCGTGGGGCCGTTTCGCAGCGTCTTTTTTCACGTCTGCGTCAGGGAGATGATACAATTATGCTTACCAAATCCACTCACGATATAGCGGTGTCATTTAGCCGCCGCGGCGTGCTTGCCGCGACCGCCGGACTGATGCTCGGTCTGGCTTCCATTTCCGGTGCGAAGGCCGCGGACGACACCATCAAGGTCGGTGTGCTTCATTCTCTCTCGGGCACCATGGCCATCAGCGAAACCACGCTGAAGGACACCATCCTGTTCCTGATCGACGAGCAGAACAAGAAGGGCGGCGTGCTCGGCAAGAAGCTCGAGGCGGTGGTCGTCGACCCGGCTTCGAACTGGCCGCTGTTTGCCGAAAAGGCGCGGGAGCTGATCACCAAGGACAAGGTCTCGGTCGTGTTCGGCTGCTGGACCTCGGTGTCGCGCAAGTCGGTGCTCCCGGTGTTCAAGGAGCTGAACAACATCCTGTTCTACCCCGTGCAGTACGAGGGCGAGGAGAGCGAGCGCAACGTGTTCTACACCGGCGCTGCGCCGAACCAGCAGGCGATCCCGGCTGTGGATTACCTGATGAAGGAAGAGAAGGTGAAGCGCTGGGTGCTCGCGGGCACCGACTACGTTTATCCGCGTACCACCAACAAGATCCTGGAAGCCTATCTGAAGTCGAAGGGTGTCGCCCAGGAAGACATCATGATCAACTACACGCCGTTCGGTCACTCCGATTGGCAGACGATCGTGGCCGACATCAAGAAGTTCGGCTCGGCTGGCAAGAAGACCGCAGTGGTCTCGACCATCAACGGCGACGCCAACGTCCCCTTCTACAAGGAGCTCGGCAACCAGGGCATCAAGGCCAAGGATATTCCGGTGGTCGCGTTCTCGGTGGGTGAGGAAGAGCTCGCCGGCATCGACACCAAGCCGCTGCTCGGCCATCTCGCCGCCTGGAACTACTTCGAATCGATCAAGACCCCGGCGAACGAGAAGTTCATCAAGGATTGGCAGGCCTACACCAAGAATCCGAAGCGTACGACCAACGACCCGATGGAAGCGCACGTGATCGGCTTCAACATGTGGGTGAAGGCGGTCGAGAAGGTGAAGTCGACCGATCCGGACAAGGTGATCGCTGCCCTTCCCGGCACCGAGGCTCCGAACCTGACCGGCGGCGTGTCCAAGATGCTGCCGAACCACCACATCACCAAGCCCGTGTTCATCGGAGAGATCAAGGCGAACGGCCAGTTCGACGTGGTCTGGAAGACGCCGGGTCTCGTTGCCGGCGACGCCTGGTCGAAGGAGCTCGACGGCTCCAAGGACCTGATCGGCGACTGGGTCGAGAAGAAGTGCGGCAACTACAACGTCAAGACCAACAAGTGCCTCGGTTCGGGCTCCTGATCCGGATATGACGGCATAGCACGACCGGAGAAGGCGGCGATCCCGCCGCCTTCTCCACCATTCTGCCGGGGTCATTCACAGTGCCAGCCAATTTGTCCGCGCGCCTCTGTTCGCTCGTGCTCTCGTTGTTCCTGATCGCGTTTGCATTGCCGGCTTTTGCCGGTCCGTTCGAGGATGCGGTCGCCAAGTTCGCCAACGACGATTTTTCCGACACCGAAGAGGCGATCGGCGCCGTCGCAAGCAGCGGCAATCCGCTGGCGTTTCCCATCATCAGCGCGCTCCAGGACGGCCGTCTGATGGCCGATCCGGACAGCAAGAAGGTTTACGTCACCGGTGTCGACGGCAAGTCGATCGATGCCGCGACCGGCCAGCCCGTGGCCGGCGTGCCCGACAGCGCAAGCGCGGTCCGCCTCAACAACCGCCTGCGCCGCAGCGTCGACGCCGCGGTCGGCGGTCTCACACTGCAGTCGCCAGATCTCGGAACACGGCTCCAGGCCGCGCAATCCGTGTTCAAGTCGCACGAGGAAACCGCGCTCGAGGCGGTCGACGGCGCGCTCGCCAAGGAAACCAACAGGTCGGTCAAGAACGCGCTGGGCGATGCCCGCGCTGCGATCCTGCTGTTCAAGCCGGACGCCACCGAGGTCGAGAAGCTTGAGGCCGTGGCCACCCTCAAGGCGCGCGGCGACCAGGAGGCGCTGGCGCTGCTCACCGGCATGGGCGACCAGCCCGCCACGGTGAGCAAGGCGGCCGCGAGCGCGATCGGCTCGATCCAGAGCTCGCTCGCGGTCTGGTCCATGGTGCAGAATGCCTGGTACGGCCTCTCGCTTGGTTCAGTGCTGTTGCTCGCCGCCATCGGCCTCGCCATCACCTTCGGCGTGATGGGCGTCATCAACATGGCGCATGGCGAGATGGTGATGATCGGCGCCTACACCACCTTCGTGGTGCAGGAGGTGATCCGCACCCGCTATCCCGGCCTGTTCGACTATTCGCTCTTGATTGCGGTGCCGCTCGCCTTCCTCGTCGCCGGCGCGCTCGGCGTGCTGATCGAGCGCAGCATCATCCGCTTCCTCTACGGCCGTCCGCTGGAAACGCTGCTCGCGACCTGGGGCCTGTCGCTGGTGCTTCAGCAGGCAGTGCGCACCATGTTCGGTCCGACCAATCGCGAGGTCGGCAACCCTTCCTGGATGAGCGGGGCCTTCGAGCTCGGCCAGATCACCATCACCTATAACCGGCTCTGGATTCTCTGCTTCACGCTCGCGGTGTTCGCGGTCCTGCTCGCGATGCTGCGCTATACCGCGCTCGGCCTCGAGATGCGCGCGGTGACGCAGAACCGCCGCATGGCGGCTTCGATGGGCATCGCCACCTCGCGGGTCGATGCGCTGACCTTCGGCCTCGGCTCGGGGATCGCGGGCATTGCCGGCGTGGCGCTGTCGCAGATCGACAATGTCAGCCCCAATCTCGGCCAGAGCTACATCATCGACAGCTTCATGGTCGTCGTGTTCGGCGGCGTCGGCAATCTCTGGGGCACGCTGGTTGGCGCCTTCACCCTCGGTATCGCTAACAAATTCCTTGAGCCGGTCGCCGGTGCCGTGCTCGGCAAGATCGCGATCCTGGTGCTGATCATCCTGTTCATTCAAAAGCGCCCGCGCGGCCTGTTCGCGCTGAAGGGCCGTGCGGTGGAAGCATGACCCCACACATGCTGACGCGATCGCTGGACCGCGGTGCGACGATCTTCCTCGCCGTCGTCGTGGCCTGCGGGATCTTCATTCCGCTCTCCAACCTGCTGCTGCCCGAGGGCTCGTCCCTGCAAGTGCCGACCTATCTGGTCGCGCTTTGGGGCAAATATGTCTGCTACGCCATCCTGGCACTTTCGATCGACCTGATCTGGGGCTACTGCGGCATTCTCTCGCTCGGCCATGGCGCCTTCTTCGCGCTCGGCGGCTACGCGATGGGCATGTATCTGATGCGGCAGATCGGGACCCGCGGCGTCTACGGCAACCCGGTCCTGCCCGACTTCATGGTGTTCCTGAACTATTCGAAGCTGCCCTGGTCCTGGTACGGCTTCGATATGTTCTGGTTCGCGGCGCTGATGGTGCTGTTGGTGCCAGGCCTGCTCGCGTTCTGCTTCGGCTGGCTGGCGTTCCGCTCGCGCGTCACCGGCGTGTACCTGTCGATCATCACGCAGGCGATGACCTATGCGCTGCTGCTCGCCTTCTTCCGCAACGATTTCGGTTTCGGCGGCAACAACGGCCTCACCGATTTCAAGGACATTCTCGGCTTCAACGTGCAGGCCGAGGGCACCCGCGCGGCGCTGTTTGCGCTGAGCTGCCTGGCGCTGATCGCAGGCTTCCTGATCTGCCGCGCCATCGTCTCTTCGAAGCTCGGCAAGGTGCTGATCGCGGTGCGCGACGCGGAATCGCGCACACGGTTCCTCGGCTACCGCGTCGAATCCTACAAGCTGTTCGTATTCACGGTGTCGGCCTGCATGGCGGGTGTGGCCGGCGCGCTCTACGTGCCGCAGGTCGGCATCATCAACCCGTCCGAATTCGCGCCGGGCAACTCGATCGAGGCGGTGATCTGGGTCGCGGTCGGCGGCCGTGGCACGCTGATCGGCGCCGCGCTCGGGGCCGTCGTCGTCAATTATGCAAAGACGTTCTTCACCTCGGGCATGCTCGCACCCTATTGGCTCTTCATGCTGGGCGCGATGTTCATTCTGGTGACCTTGCTGCTGCCGAAGGGCATCGTCGGCACCTTCAACGCCTGGTGGGAGTCATCAAAACAGAAGCGCCCTGCCGAGACCACCGCGAGTGCTGCGGCTGAAGACGGCGTCACCGAACCGAACATGGCGGAGTAGGCGCAAATGAATGTCATGGATACCCGCGCGACATCCGCGATGCTCTATCTGGACGGCGTGCACGTCTCTTTCGACGGCTTTCACGCCATCAACAATCTGTCGCTGACGCTCGCACCCGGTGAGATGCGCGCCATCATCGGCCCGAACGGCGCCGGCAAGACCACGATGATGGACATCATCACCGGCAAGACCAAGCCCGATGAGGGCACGGTGCTGTTCGACGGCGTCACCGATCTGACGCGGCTCGACGAAACCCGGATCGCCGAGCTTGGCATTGGCCGCAAATTTCAGAAGCCGACGGTGTTCGAGAGCCAGACCGTGCAGGACAATCTGCTGCTCGCGCTCAATGTCGATCACAGCGTCAAGGGCACGCTGTTCTGGCGCGGCAGCAAGGGTGAGGCCGAGCGCATCGATAAGGTGCTGGAGACCATCCGCCTCACCGAGGCGCGCAACCGCCTCGCCGGGAGCCTCAGCCACGGCCAGAAGCAGTGGCTCGAGATCGGCATGCTGCTGGCACAGGATCCGAAGCTGCTGCTGGTCGACGAGCCCGTCGCCGGGATGACCGACGTCGAGACGCATCTCACCGCCGAGCTGTTGAAGGAGATCAACAAGACCCACACGGTGATGGTCGTCGAGCACGACATGACGTTCGTGCGCGAGCTCGGGGTCAAGGTCACCTGCCTGCACGAAGGCAGCGTGCTCGCGGAAGGAAGCATCGACCAGGTCTCGTCGAACGAGCGGGTCATCGAAGTCTATCTGGGGCGCTGAGCGATGCTTGAGGTCAAGGACATCAACTTGTTCTACGGCGCGGCGCAGGCTTTGCGCGGCGTCTCGATCGCGGCCGAGCCCGGCAAGGTCACTTGCGTGCTCGGACGCAACGGCGTCGGCAAGACGTCGCTGCTCCGCGCCATGGTCGGGCAGTATCCGATCTCGTCGGGCGCGATCGTGTTCGACGGCAGCGACATCACCTTCCTCAAGCCCTATGAGCGGGCGCGCAAGGGCATCGGCTTCGTGCCGCAGGGCCGCGAGATTTTTCCGCTGCTCACGGTCGAGGAGAACCTCAAGACCGGATTCGGACCGCTCAAGCGTCAGGACAAGCACATTCCGGACGACGTGTTCTCGTTATTCCCGGTGCTGCAATCCATGCTCGGCCGGCGCGGCGGCGATCTCTCCGGCGGCCAGCAGCAGCAGCTCGCGATCGGACGCGCGCTGGTGATGCGGCCAAAATTGCTTCTGCTCGACGAGCCGACCGAAGGGATCCAGCCCTCGATCATCAAGGACATCGGACGCGCGATCTCTTACCTGCGCAATCTCGGCAACATCGCGATCGTGCTGGTGGAACAATATCTCGACTTTGCCTGCGAACTCGGCGACAGTTTCGCCGTGATGGACCGCGGCGCGGTGAAGTTCACCTGTGATCGTGCCAATCTCGACGCGAGCGAGATCAGCCGCCAGATGGCGCTGTAAGCTATTTCCGCCGCGACCGGCTGGGGAGACGGATGCGCAGCGAAATATCGGCCAATCCTTCCGACCTGGACTCGCCTGTGTTCGAGGCCAATCGCGCCCGCGGGGCGGTGCGGTTCGACGTGCACGCCCGCGACTGCGTGACCCGGCGGGGCGTCTTGCACGAATCCGGCTCCCTGCGCGTGCGCTTCCCGTCGCCGGAAGACCATGGCCTGTCCGGCGTGTTCGTCAACACGGCCGGCGGCGTCGCTGGAGGCGATCGTTTTGACATCGAGATCACCGCAGCGGACGCCGCGCGCCTGACGCTGACCACGGCGGCCGCGGAAAAGGTCTATCGCGCGCCGGGGCCGGCGGCGCAGCTCAATATTGGGCTGAAGGTTGCGGCCGGCGCGCATCTGTCATGGCTGCCGCAGGAGACGATCCTGTTTGACCGGGCGCGCGTGCAGCGCCGCTTTGATATCGAGCTCGACGACGCGGCCTCGCTTCTGCTCTGCGAGATCGTGGTGTTCGGCCGCACCGCCATGGGCGAGCGGATGGAGCAGGGCGAGTTCGTCGACCGCTGGCGGCTGCGCCGCGGCGGCAAGCTGGTCTTCGCTGAAACCATCCGACTCGATGGCAATATCGGCGCAAAGCTCGCGCGATCTGCGGTTGCCAAGGGCTGCGCGGCGATTGGCACAGCTCTGATCGTGCCCGGCGATGAGGCGCTCATCGAGCGCCTCCGCGAGGCATCGGAGTCGTTCGCCGGCGAGGTCGGGATATCGGCGTGGAATGGCTTTGCAATGGCGCGGTTCTGTGCCCAAGATGCGGCGCGCTTGCGCGCCGACATGATGGCCGTGCTGGCGCGCACCGGCAGCTCGCTGCCGCGGCTTTGGTTGAATTGACGTGTTGAACTGAAGAGATTTCGCATGAACCTGTCTCCCCGCGAAAAGGACAAGCTTCTGATCTCGATGGCGGCGATCGTGGCCCGCCGCCGGCTGGATCGCGGCGTCAAGCTCAACCATCCCGAGGCGATCGCGATCATCTCCGATTTCATCCTCGAAGGCGCGCGCGACGGCCGCACCGTCGCCGAACTGATGCAGTCCGGCGCGCAGGTCCTGACGCGCGATCAGGTGATGGCCGGCATCCCCGAGATGATCCATGACATCCAGGTCGAGGCGACCTTCCCGGACGGCACCAAGCTCGTCACGGTGCACGAGCCGATCAGGTAGTTTTGAATTCGTCATTCCGGGGCGCCCAAGGGGCGAACCCGGAATCCAGAAATTGTTGATCCAGATTCCGGGTTCTCGCTGCGCGAGCCCGGGAATGACAAGGAGGATAGAATGATTCCCGGCGAACTCTTCATCCAGGACGGCGAGATCGAGCTCAATGCCGGCCGCAAGACCGTGACGCTGACGGTCGCCAACACCGGCGACCGCCCGATCCAGGTCGGCTCGCACTACCATTTCTTCGAGACCAACCCCGCGCTGAAGTTTGACCGCAAGAAGGCCCGCGGCATGCGCCTCGACATCGCCGCCGGTACCGCCGTCCGCTTCGAGCCCGGCCAGACCCGCGATGTCCAGCTCGTCGCACTTGCCGGCAAGAAGACCATCTACGGTTTTCGCGGTGATGTGATGGGGAAGCTGTGATCGCGACATGAGGCGAGCACAGTGATTTACCACGAGATGAGCACGACAGTCTCGATCCTTTGGCCCCTTTTGGGGGCGATGGCCGGCGTGTGATCGCGACAACAGGATTCAACTGCAAACGGGGCTAGCGATGTCCGCCAAGATCAAACGTTCTGTCTATGCCGACATGTTTGGCCCGACCACCGGCGACAAGGTGCGGCTGGCCGACACCGATCTCATCATCGAGGTCGAGAAGGATTTCACGACCTACGGCGAAGAAGTGAAGTTCGGCGGCGGCAAGGTGATCCGCGACGGCATGGGGCAGTCGCAGGTCACCAACAAGCAGGGCGCGGCCGACACGGTCATCACCAATGCGTTGATCGTCGATCACTGGGGCATCGTGAAGGCCGATGTCGCGATCAAGGACGGCATGATTGCGGGCATCGGCAAGGCCGGCAATCCCGACATCCAGCCCGGTGTGACCATCATCATCGGCCCCGGCACCGACGTGATCGCGGGCGAGGGCAAGATTCTCACCGCCGGCGGTTTCGACAGTCACATCCATTTCATCTGCCCGCAGCAGATCGAGCACGCGCTGATGTCGGGCGTCACCTCGATGCTTGGGGGCGGCACGGGCCCGTCGCACGGCACCTTCGCAACGACCTGCACGCCGGGGCCGTGGCATATCGCGCGGATGATCCAGTCGTTCGATGCCTTCCCGGTCAATCTCGGCATTTCCGGCAAGGGCAACGCCTCGCGGCCCGCAGCCCTGGTCGAGATGATCAAGGCCGGCGCCTGCGCCCTGAAGCTGCACGAGGACTGGGGCACCACGCCGGCCGCGATCGACAACTGCCTGTCGGTGGCCGACGATCACGACATCCAGGTGATGATCCACACCGACACGCTGAACGAATCCGGCTTCGTCGAGGACACGATCAAGGCGTTCAAGGGGCGCACCATCCACGCCTTCCATACCGAAGGCGCCGGCGGCGGCCACGCCCCCGATATCATCAAAGTCGCGGGGCTCAAGAACGTGCTGCCGTCCTCGACCAACCCGACGCGGCCGTTTACCCGCAACACCATCGACGAGCATCTGGACATGCTGATGGTGTGCCACCACCTCGATCCTTCGATCGCGGAAGACCTTGCGTTTGCGGAAAGCCGCATCCGCAAGGAGACCATCGCGGCCGAAGACATCCTGCACGATCTCGGCGCGCTCTCGATGATGTCGTCGGACTCGCAAGCCATGGGCCGACTCGGCGAGGTCATCATCCGGACCTGGCAGACCGCCGACAAGATGAAGAAGCAGCGCGGGTCGCTAGCCCAGGACAAGGGCAAGGACAACGACAATTTTCGGGTCAAGCGCTACATCGCCAAGTACACGATCAATCCCGCGATTGCGCACGGCGTCTCCAAGCTGATCGGCTCGGTGGAGAAGGGCAAGCTCGCCGATCTCGTGCTGTGGTCGCCGGCGTTCTTCGGCGTCAAGCCGGACTGCATCGTCAAGGGCGGCATGATCGTGGCCGCGCCGATGGGCGATCCGAACGCGTCGATCCCGACGCCGCAACCGGTGCACTACCAGCCGATGTTCGGTGCCTTCGGCAAGGCGCGCACCGCATCTTCCGTGGTCTTTACCTCGAAGGCGGCGGTCACGGGCGGGCTGGCCCGAAAGCTCGGCATCGACAAGAAGCTCTATGCCGTCCAGAACACCCGCGGCAAGATCTCGAAGAAGAGCATGATCCATAACGATGCCACGCCCAATATCGAGGTCGATCCGGAGACCTATGAGGTGCGCGCGGACGGCGAACTCTTGACCTGCGCGCCTGCCGAGGTGCTGCCGATGGCGCAGCGATATTTCATGTACTGAAATAGCGCCTCAACGCATGTGTCCCAAGAGCATGTCCCAAGAGCACGTGCAGAGAGCACGTCCGGGACGGCTTTTCCGGTGTTGCGTTCGATCCCGCCTGGTCTAATGTCCGGCCCGGTATCTCAACCCAGAAGAAAAGCCGGGAGGATTTCTCGTGATTTACGTCGTTGCCACCTTGACCATCAAGCCCGAAACGCGCGCCGAATTCATTGCAGCCGCCACCGCCTGCATCAAGGAGACGCGGAAAGAGCCCGGCAATATCGCCTATGATTTGCATGAGAGCGTCACCGATCCCAGCAAGATGGTGTTCGTCGAGCAATGGGAGAACGCCGAGGCGTTGGTGCCGCATCGTGGCCAGGAGCACATGAAGACGTTCGGCCGCGTCGCGGTGAAGTGTTTTACGGCACCGCCGAAAATCGAAGTGATCACGCCCGAGAAGGTCGAGACGAGGTAACGGGGTAAAAGCATGATCCGGGCGATTCAGGTCAAGGGGCAACACCGCTTCACGGGAGCGCCAGCGGATACCGTCGTGCTCGATTTCGACGATCGGCACCGGCGCCGGATGGCAATGATGGGGACGCGGGGCCTCGCGTTTCTGCTCGACCTGGAAAACGCCGTCGCCTTGCGCGGCGGCGATGCGCTGGTGCTGGAAGACGGCCGGTTCGTCGAGGTGGTCGCGGCGCCGGAGCCGCTGCTCGAGATCCGCGGCCACGATCCGCACCATCTCATCCGCGTTGCATGGCACCTCGGCAATCGTCATCTGCCGACGCAGCTGATGGCGAAGAGCCTGCGCATCCGCCGCGACCATGTCATTGAAGCCATGGTGAAGGGCCTTGGTGCGCGCGTGATCGAGATCGAGGCGCCGTTCGATCCCGAGGGCGGCGCTTACGCCGATGCCGGCCATGCGCATGGTCACGATGATCATGCGCATCACGATCATGGACATCACGAGCACGGTCACGACCATCATGGTCATGATCACCATGCCCATGATCATGCCGCGCATGACCATGGGCATCACCACGACGAGCATTGCGACCACCCCGACCATCATCACGGCCACAGCCATGCTCATGACCACAAATGAGCTGGCCGGTGCCGGCGACCTCGCCGAGCGCGAGGCGGCGGCGCTGTACCGGCTGATGACGTGGCTGTCGCCGGCGTTCCCCGTCGGCGGCTTTTCCTATTCCAGCGGCATCGAATGGGCGGTCGAAGCGGGCGACATCCTCGACATCGCGACGCTCGCCGACTGGCTCGATGCGATGCTCGGCGATGGCTCCGGCTTTTGCGACGCGACCTTTCTGGTCCATGCCTATCGCGCCACCGAGGTGGGCGATGACGCCGCTTTGCGCGAGATCGCCGAGCTTGCCTGGGCGTTCGTGCCGTCGCGCGAGCGGCAGCTCGAGACCACTTCGCAGGGGCGCGCCTTCATTGAGATCGCGCGCGCCGCGTGGGATGCCGACGGCCTGGATGCCATGGTCGCGGCATGCAGCACTGCACTTGTCTATCCCGTTGCGGTCGGCGTCGTCGCCGCGCTGCATGGCGTGCCGCTGGCGCCGACGCTGCACGCCTTCCTGCACGCGCTGGTCTCGAACTGGATTTCGGCGGCGAGCCGGCTCATTCCGCTCGGCCAGACCGACAGCCAGCGCGTTCTGGTGACGCTGGAAGCCGCCGTTGCCGCGACCGCAAATCGTGCGCTGACTGCGACTTTGGACGATCTCGGCGGCGCAACCTTCCGCGCCGATCTCGCCAGCCTGCGGCACGAGACGCAATACACGCGGCTGTTTCGGTCGTGAGAGCGTTGCTGTTCACCCCGTCGTCCCGGCGAAGGCCGGGACCCATAACCACAAATGTGTGCGGTTATGGAGGAGGGCGGCCACAGTTCGCCTTATCAACTGAGTGCGGTGGCTATGGGTCCCGGCCTTCGCCGGGACGACAGTAAGAGAGCGAGTTACATGTCGAAATCTCACGGCCCCTTGCGTGTCGGCATCGGCGGTCCGGTCGGATCGGGCAAGACCGCGCTGATGGATTTGCTCTGCAAGACCATGCGCGAGCGCTACGACATCGCCGCGATCACCAATGATATCTATACCAAATGGGATGCGGAATTCCTGGTGCGTTCGGGGTCGCTGACGCCGGACCGCATCGCCGGCGTCGAGACCGGCGGCTGCCCGCACACCGCGATCCGCGAGGACGCGTCGATGAATCTGGCCGCGGTCGCGGACATGCGAGCCAAATTTCCCGGGCTCGACCTGGTGCTGATCGAGTCGGGCGGCGACAATCTGGCGGCGACCTTCTCGCCGGAACTGGCCGACCTCACAATCTATGTCATCGATGTTGCCGCGGGCGACAAGATTCCCTCCAAGGGCGGCCCCGGCATCACCCGGTCGGACCTTCTGGTCATCAACAAGATCGACCTCGCACCCCACGTCGGGGCGTCACTTGAAAAGATGGAGACGGATGCCAGGCGCATGCGGGGCGAGCGTCCCTTTGTCATGACCAACCTGAAGAAGAGCGAGGGGCTCGACCGCATCGCCGGCTTCATCGAGGCCAAAGGCGGCTTGCGGCGCACGGCGACATAAGGCGGGCGGCGTCTGCCGTTAACATCTGGGGCAAAACGAAGCCGGGAACTAATTCCGGACACGGTGGTTGATATCCTCCGGTGTCCAAAGCCGGCTTAGGTCGTTTGGGCCAGATGACCGGCCGGGCGCATTAAGCTTTTTGGGCAACCCAAGTTGCGTACAGATGCCTGCTCCTTCATTATCCTCGCCACTGCGGTCCACCCTGTTTCGGCACCTGGCCGTTCGAGCGGCGTTCACATGCTCCGTGTTTATTGCCGACCTCCTGCTTTCGCCTGAGTAGTCGCGTGGTCCGGCTGGGTTTCATCATCGGCTTTATCGCTCTGCTCGGAGCTTTGCTCTCCGGGCTTGCGGCCTATCGCGTCCATGACCAGGAGCTGGCGCTGGACCGGATTGCGCTGGCGCGTGCGATCGACGTGCATGCGAGCCTTGTCCAGGACAGGTCGACCGAACGAGAACTGCTGGCGCGCGTCGCCTCAGGCCTGTTCCGTGCGCCGTCGGTGCTTAAGCCGAACATGCTGCAGCCGCTGCGCTCGGCGATCTACGCCTTCAAGACCGATTTCGTGGTGGCTGGCTGGGTTGCCCGGCTTCGGCCGAACGAGCTACCCGCGGCGCAGGCCGCGATCGCGGCCGCCGGCTTTCCGAACCCGCAGATCCGCAACTACAAGGATGAGCCGATCGATCCGGCAAGCCTCACGCATCCGATCGACGTGCTGATGGACCTCGAACCGCGCAGCGACGAGACCAAGGCGCTGCCTGGCCGCAGCTACGAGCAGGACCAGGTGCGCAGTGCGATGTTGGCACGCGCCAGAGCGGAGAAGCGGTCGGTCGCCTCCGACCCGGTCCCGCTGCTGCGTGACAACGGGCCGATCGGCGTCATCGTGGCGGCGCCGGTGATTCCCGAGGGGGCGACTGAGCCGGCCGGCTTCATCACATTTTCCTACGAACTGGCCTCGCTGATGCTGACCAATGACGACATGTCGTTGTTCTCGGTTGCGCTGAAGGACCCGCGCAAGCAAGGCAGCGAGCTCATCTCCAACGATCAGGGCGTCGTCTCCACGCGCATGACCACGCCCGAGGGAGGAGTACCGTCGGCGACGCGCACCGTGAGCTTCGGTGGCCGCGACTGGCAGCTCGACTATTACGCAAAGAGCAATTCCGCGCGCCGCGCCGAGCAGACCGCGATCATCGTAGCGGCGATCGGCTTCGCGATTACCGCGATGGTGTGCGGCCTGTTCGGCTACGTCGCCTACAACAATCTGCGGCTCAGCCGCGAGATCCAGGTGCGGATCGGCTTCGAGCGGCGGCTGACGGCGGTCATTGACGAGCTCAACCACCGGGTCAAGAACATTCTGGCAGTGATCCAGTCGATCGTGACGCGCACGCTGCGCCACGGCTCGGACATCGACGTCGCGCGCGAGCTCCTGATTGGCCGCATCCACGCGATGTCCAACGTGGTCTCGCTGCTCAGCGAAAGCCAGTGGCAGGGCGTCAAGCTGAAGGGTCTGTTCGAGGCGCGCGCCATCCCGCATGCCGATCGCATCGCCGTCAGCGGCCCGGATATCGCAGTCAGCGCACGCGCCGCGCAGAGCCTGTCGCTGCTGTTCTTCGAGCTTGCCTCGCATTCCGACGAAGGCCTGTCGCTGGTGGGCAAGCACCCGCACATCACCGCGAACTGGACCGTGACGGGCGAGGCGCCCGAGGAGGTGTTCCAGTTCCGCTGGGAGGAGTTCAACACCAGCGAGGCGACGCGCCGCCCGGATTCGGATTTCGGCCTGATCCTGCTTGACCGCGTTGCGCCCGAAGCGCTCGGCGGCGCCGCCAAGCGCTACTTCACCGACGTCTCCTACGTCTACGAGCTGACCGCACCGATGGAGACGGTCGTCGACATGACCGAGCGTGGCCGCACTGAAAAGCTTTCGCAACCGGTGAAGCCGGCGCGGTAGATGCCGTGCGGCTAGCCCTTCGGCCGTAACACCAGATCGACCAGATTCCGCGCGTAGCCAGGCGTGATCGGCGCGATGCCGAAGACGTAGCGATAGAACAGGCTGCCATAGATCGCGTCGTAGAGATCCTCAGGCTGCGCCTCGGCCAGGATGCTGCCGTCGCGTTGGCCAGCGGCGATCATCTCCACCAGCGCGTCGCGGCGGAATTGCAGATAGCGCGCGTAGAACAGCTCCGCCGAGCCGGTCCTGGCGATGCATTCGGATATGACGGCGAGTTGCACCTTGCCGAACTCGCCTTGCAAGGCCTCCGCATAGGCCGCGGCATGGCGACGCGCGCGCGCTACAGCCGTGCCGGTGCTCGCTGCGGGCAGCGGCAGCATCTGCGCGGCGTGATGGAGAAAGGCGTCGATCAACAACGCCTCCCGCGACGGCCACCATTTGTAGATCGTCATTTTGGAAACGTTGGAGTGGCGCGCGACGGCATCGATCGTCGTGGCGGCGAGACCCGTGGTCGCCATCAGCGTGTAGGCGCTTTCGAGGATGGCGTTGCTGCTCTCGACCGAGCGCGGGCGGCCGCGCCTGGGCGCGTTGTCGGCCTCTTCACCCCCGCCTTTCGCCGTCACCACGCCCGGTCTCCTCGCGCCGAAGCCGCCTTCACTCGGCATAGCGCAGCCACGGCTTTCGGCCTAGCGGAATCCAGACGTCCGGAAGCTAGGCTTGCTGTCGCAGAGCGGCCGGCAAATCCTGTCGCTTCGACCACGAGATGTAGTAGGCGACCGTGGCCATCGCCGCGAAGCCGGCCAGACTGACGGCGATCTGCATCATCACCAGATTGGCACCGGTGATCAGGATGAGATGGCCGGCAAAGGACAGGAATACGCCGACGCAGAACACCGCGAGCCATTCCTCGCCGCATCTGATGACCATCTGAAGCGACTTCCATTGCAAAGCGGGGTGATCGGCCCGCACCAGATAGGTAGCGAGGAACGCGAGCGCGAGGAAGTGCACGACGCGGTACGGCGCCAGGTTCTCCTTGTCGGTCGGCGAGATGCCGTTGAGCACGATATCCGGCACGTAGCCGGACAGTGCCGGCGAATGGCGCATCAGCGTCACCGCCATCGCGAACACCAGATAGGCGCCCGCGAGCACGCGCAGCCAGGACTTGCTGTGTAGCCGGCGGCCGGATGCGCCGGTCACGGCGAACCAGCCGCCCAGCACCATCAGCAACTGCCAGCAGAATGGATTGAACGTCCACTCCTGGTCCGGATAGCCTCGAAAATTCCAATCGAACCAGCGCGCCGCAAAATACAATGCGATGGATAGCGCCAGCGTGATGTTCGGCCGCCGCAACAACCCCCACAGCGCCAGCGGAAGCAGCGCCATCAGCGGGATCATCAGTTGCAGGAGATCGAGGTTCAGCGGCTCTTCCTGGAGTATCAGTCCGCGTATCAGGATGCGGAGCGGATGCTCGAGTATCCCGGAGATGTTGTACTCGTTGATGATCTCGGGTGCCATCGACTGCGAGGCAACATAGGCGATGGTGTCGATGTAGATCACGAACAGAACGACATAGGCGGCGTAGAGCCGCCACACACGCTGGAAGATCCGGGTCGCCGCGACGATGTAGCCGCGCTCCAGCGCCATCCTGCCATGAATGATGGCCATGCCGTAGCCGGCCACGAAGACGAACAGATCAGCGGCGCCGCTGAAACCGAAATTGCGCAATGTCAGCAGGTTGACGACGTTATTCGGGATGTGGTCGACGAAGACTGACCAGTTGGCGATGCCGAGGGTCAAATAGAGCCTGACGTCGGAATTGTAGGCGGCAAGGTTCGCCTTGACGGACGATTTCATCGCGGAAAATAACTTCTGGAATCACGGGCGATGCTTTTAGCGGCATCGGCCTGCCTATCCGAGTAGCGTTTGCGTGACTGGGGGCGATTGATGAAAAATTGCGCAAAGCCCGGTCGTCGAATGCCCGTGAGCCTGCTGGTGCCGCCGGCGACGCAACTTCCTTAATGCGGTCTCATCGCTACTCGGCCGGCTCGGCCGACGCCTCATCCGGCGCGCCGGCGCGGCTTGCCATGATTCCGAGCGCGACGCCGCCGATCGCCAGGATCGGCAACAGCCGCTTGACGCCGATGGCGCGGACAATTTGCAAGCCCGTGGCGAGCAGCATGGGATCGGCGAGCATGCTCGAGGCCGCCGATTTCGAGGCGCGCTCGGCGGCCATGTGGGCTTCGTTGCGAAGCTGCCGCTTGTAGGCCCAATAGCTCACGGCCGCGGTCAGGGTGAGGAGAAAGAAAACGCCGGCGCCCGCGAGGCAGGCTTGCACCGGACCATATTTTTCCAGCACCGCGATAAAGGCGGCTGCGCAGAGGAAGCATGTCGTGATGAATAGCGCGAGCGCCGCGCCCGCGGCAAGCGAGGTCAGCCGGACCGTTGTCCCCGTCGCTGCGCTGATGCCGTCGATAATGCGCTGAAACATGGCCTCGCTCCTCAAATCCCCCACGAGCTGAATACCGGCGGCGCGACAGCGCCGCCGCCGCTTCAAGCTCTGCGCGCCCTACCGGCGCCAGGCGGCCCCGATGAGGAAGCCGATGCCGAGTGCGATGCCGACCGTTGCGAGCGGTCGCTGGGTGATCGCGTCTTCCAGCGTCTCCTCGATCGAACCGTACGCATCCTGCGCAGCGCCCATCATGGCGCCGCCGCGCTCCGAAATGTCGTCGAGCGTCGAGTCCATGTTTTCGCGCGCCTGATTGTAACCACGCCGGGCCTGCTTGCCCGTCGCGTTGGCAAACGTGTTGAGCGCGTCGGTGATCTGGTCGGTGAGGGCGGCAATATCGTTTTTCACGGCTGCTACATCCTTATCGAGGCGTTCTGCGGTGGCTTTGTCAGTCCAGTCTCTCATCCTGGCTTCGCTGTCGGCTGTTGACATCGGGAGCTCCGAACTGTTGGCGGCGAGATGGGCAGAAAACGTTTCGCGGTCACGGAAGTTCCGAGTTCGAAACCCTCATCCCGGCGGCAACTGCGGCGAATCCGCCGGCAGGAGATGCTCCTTCAGGATCAGCGCGACGATCAGGAGCGGCGACGACAGAAAGGCGCCCATCGGACCCCATAGCCAGGTCCAGAATGCCAGCGCCAGCAGCACGGCAAGCGCATTGAGCGCGAGTCGCCGGCCGATGATGGTCGGCGTGACGAAATGTCCCTCCAGGAAAGTGATGCCGCCAAACGCGAGCGCCGCCATCAGGCCGCCGCCGATGGTCGGGAACGTGACCAGCCCCACCACGACCAGAATGGCGAACATCGCGACCGGACCGATGATCGGGATGAAATTGAGGGTTGCCGCGAGCGCGCCGAGCCCGGCCGGATTGGGCATGCCGGTCAGCGCGCAAACGGTCCCCGCGGCGACGCCTACGCCGACATTGATGAGGGTGACAGTCAGGAGGTAGTTGCCGAGATGGACCTCGATCTCGTTGAGGATCCGCAGCGTACGCAGCCGCGCGTCGTGATCGCTGAACGTCATGATCATCGCCCGCCGCAAATCGCGCCAGCTCGCGATGAACAGGATCAGGGTGACGAAGAACAGCAGGAACTCGGTAAAGGTAGGCGACAGGAATTCCAGCGTCGGCTGGACCCATTCGAATTTCGGCATCTGGAAGCTCGGCAGTCCATCCGAGCCGCCGACCATCATCTGCAGCTCGCGCCACAGTGCCAGAGGCCGGTCAAACACGTGCAGCTTGTCCTTCAGCTGAGCTCCGAGTTCGGGCAGGCGCGAACTCCATTCCATCACCGGCGAGGCGATCAGCGCGACGACGAAGCCGACCACGGCGGTCCCGGCGACAACGATCAGCACGGCGGCGAGCCCGCGCGGGACTTTCTGCTTTTCCAGAAAGCTGGCCGCCGGCGACAGCATCGTGCCGGTAACGAAAGCCATCACCACAGGGAGGAAGAACGCCTTTCCGACATAGAGCACCGCGACCACGGCGATGAGCAGCAGCCCGGCCAGCGCGAACGCGACGAATTCGGTGCGGCGGATCACCGGCGGAAGTTCGCCCTGGCTCTCGCGAAGCGGAGTGCCCTCGCTGCCGCCGGGACTGAGACGTTCACTGGGAACGACGCGCACAACACTTCTCCGGCACGGAAACGCGGTCCGCGCGCCCATCGACCACTAGGAAACGTACGACCACGCCGCCGGTTCCGTCGCGGCTTCGTGAAGGTCGCGGCTTCGTGAAGAGAGGCTCGCTTGACTGTGACGCGGCTGCCGCGGCACTCGGCGGAACTTGTACCGGCTAGGCCGCGTTTGTTGCCCAGCGCATCACCCTGATGCAGGCATCCAACGGGGCAGCACATGACAAAGTTCTCTGCACTCCGACGCCGCTTCTCGCCGCGCCGCATCTCCGCTTTCGCCTTCGCAACCACTTTGCTGGCCGTGCCTTGCGGCGCCGCAAGCGCGCAGACCCTGGGCTACATGCCGCTTCAGCCCCAAACCTATCCGCAGGATCAAACTTATTCGCAGGGTTACATCACCCAGGAGTCGCAGGCGCCCGACGAAGACGCCGCGCTGCCTGATCGCCTGCGCAGGCAAATCGTCAGCTTCGACCGGAGCGAGCCGGCCGGCACCATCGTCATCGATACCGGCAATACCTATCTCTACTACGTGCTCGGCAACGGGCGGGCCATCCGTTACGGCGTTGGTGTCGGCCGCGAGGGCTTCACCTGGTCGGGCGTGCAGAGCATCAGCCGCAAGGCGGAATGGCCGGATTGGCATCCCCCCGCCGAGATGATCGCGCGCCAGCCCTATCTGCCGCGCTTCGTCGCCGGTGGTCCCGGCAATCCGCTCGGTGCCCGCGCGATGTATCTCGGCTCCAGCGAATACCGCATCCACGGCACCAACGATCCCACCACCATCGGCAAGTTCGTTTCGTCCGGCTGCATCCGCATGACCAACGAGGACGTCACCGATCTGTTCAGCCGGGTCAATATCGGCGCCAAGGTCGTGGTGCTTCCGAAGAACGCGCCAGTGATGGCAAAAGGCGGCGATCCCGCGCGCAAACGGCCCGCGCCGACGACGCTGCCCTCTGGCCGCCAGGCGCTGAATATCCCGACATCGTCGGTGGACTGAAGAGCGAGGTCACATGTCTGGACGTTCGATCAGTAAACTGGCCGGCGGTACGGCGGCGTTCCTCACGATCGCTTCCCTCGGCCTCGCGCTGGTGCCCCCCGTGCATGCGGAGGACTTCTTCTCGGCGCTGTTCGGCGGTTTCCGCATGCGGCCGCCGCCGGAGATCCGGATGCCGTTCCCGAACGACGACATGCCGCGCTATGACGCGCCACGCCAGCGCGCGGCCTATGGCGGCGGCACGGCCTATTGCGTGCGCGGCTGCGACGGACGTTATTTCCCGGCGCAGGGCAACGATGCCGAAAGCAAGGCGCAATCCTGCAAGAGTTTCTGCCCGGCCTCGGAAACTTCGTTGGTCTATGGCAGCAATATCGACGAGGCCACGACCCAGGCCGGAAAATCCTATTCCGACCTGCCAAACGCGTTCCGTTATCGCAACGAGATCGTCGCCGGCTGCACCTGCAACGGCAAGGATTCGGCCGGGCTGGCGCCGGTCAACGCCGCGGACGATCCGACCTTGCGCAAGGGCGACATCGTCGCGGGCAGCGACGGTCTGGTCGTCGCCAACCGCAATGCCAGCGACCGTCGCGGCGTCGCGATGAACTTCTCGCCGCTGCCGGAATCGATGCGGGCCAAGTTCCGCCAAGTGCCGGTGGTGGCGAAGGAGTAGGAGATTTCGCCAGGACGGACGACGCTAAAGACGGACGGCGCTAAAAGCGTCGCGCCCGCGCCCTACGCCGCACGGATCTTTCCGAGGAAGTCGCTGACCTCTTGGCCGAGCTGGCGGCTCTGGGTCTCCAGCGTCTCGGAGGCGTGCTTGACGTTCTCCGCAGCGCCCGCCGCGGTGTCCGCGTCGGCCTTCACGCCGGTGATGTTGTCGGAGACGTTCCGGGTGCCCTGCGCGGCGTACTGCGTGCTGCGCGTGATCTCCTGTGTGGCAGCACCTTGCTCCTGGACGGCGGCGGCGATCGCAGTGGCGACTTCGTTGACCTCGCCGATGATGCCGCCGATCGCCTGGATCGCATTGATGGCCTCGCCGGCAACTTTCTGGATGTCGGCGATCTGCTCGGAGATGTCTTCGGTCGCCTTTGCGGTCTGGCTTGCCAGCGACTTCACCTCGGAGGCGACCACGGCAAAGCCGCGGCCGGCCTCGCCGGCGCGCGCGGCCTCGATCGTGGCGTTGAGCGCCAGCAGATTGGTCTGCTGTGCGATGGTGTTGATCAGGCCGACCACCTCGCCGATGCGGCCTGCGGATTGCGCCAGCCCCTGCACGGTACCGTCGGTCTCGCGCGCCTGGTTGACGGCGCGGCTGGCAATGCCGGCGGCATGCGCGGCCTGCTGGCTGATGTCGTTGATCGAGGCACTCAGCTCCTCGGCGGCGGCCGCGACGCTGTCGACGCTGGTGGAGGCGTCATGGGACGCCTTGCCCGCGACCTCGACGCGTTCATTGGTCTGCCGCGACACCGCGGACAGATCGCCCGAGGTCTTGCGCATCTCGCCGGAGGCGTCGCTCAATTCGCCCAGAGACTTGCGCACGACGCCCTCGAACTCGCCGACATAAGTCTCCATCGCACGCTGCCGCGCCGCGGCCCCCGCATTGCGCTCGCGCTCCTGCTCCTCGATCTTGAGCTTGTCGATCGCCTGCTGTTTGAAGGTCTCCAGCGCGCCGGCGAGTGCGCCGATCTCGTCATGGCGGTCGAGATAGCCGCTGTCGACGCCGAGATCGCCGCCTGCGACCTTGAGCATGGCATCGCGGATCCGGTGCAGCGGCGTGATCACGCGACGGCTGACCGCCAGCATGGCGGCTCCTGTCAATACCGTCGCGGCGATGAGCAGCGCCATCTGGAAGATCAGCGATTGCACCGCACTCGCGCGCTGCTCGGCGGCATGATCCTTGGCGACTTGCAGGGCGGTATCGGCGAGCTTGACCACAATCGCCATGCGGCCGACCGAGAAGGGGCTCCACTGATTAGCCGTCATCGACGGCTTCTCGCCCTTGGCGATCGTCGCGATGATGCCGTCGCGCGTCGTTGTGTATTGCGGGTCGAAATAGACCGACTTGGTCTCGCCCATGGCGGCGGAGAGCGCCGGGGGCAAATGCATGCCGGTGGCGGCAAGCTCGATCGCACTCCAGGCGGCGTCGGTGGCGCCGACGAATCTGGTGAAAGCTGCCTGGGTCGCGGGCGTGATCTTGCCGCTGGCGAGCGTATTGCCGACGATGAGAGAGGATTCGCCGGCGTTCTGGCGCAGCAGCCAGGCCATCTGCTTGATCATGAGGAGCTGGTCGATCGTTGCATCCTGGTGGTTGACGCTGGCCGCCAGCACCGGCGACAGCTGTTCGAGGATGGCCATCAGCCTGTCCTCGCTATCGAGATATTCCGTGGCGAGCGCCGTGCGGCGCGAGGCTTTTGGCCTGGCGACTTCGGTCCAGAACTCCGCCTGCTGCGCCAACAGCGCCTTGTTGAACCGGGTGAGATCCGCCACGATCGAATCGCGCTGCGGGATATCGATCGAGGGCAGGAGATCGATGGCGCGCGCGAGCGCCGGCATCAGCTCGTCACGAATGCCGCGAATGTATTTTTCGATGTCGGGATCGACCCTGATGTCACCAGTCAATTGCCGGTTGGTGGTCGAGCGGTCGGCCCGGATGTTGGCCATCGTCTTGAAGACATCGGCGGAGGCGGCAGAGACCGCGACGATCCGGTTGGCCTGTTGCAACCGCCTCCAAGAGCTCCATGCGCCGATCGTGAAGTCGATGACGACGACGAGGGCGGTGGACAGGATCACCGCCTTGAGCAGCGTGGATACGGTCAAACGATTGAGCATCGGACACCTGCGTTTCGAAGTTCGTGCCCCCCGACCGGCAGCCCCCACGAACTTCGAAACCGAAGGGATGCACGCACGAACGCGCATGCCTCCGGCAAGCGCCCGAGACGCATTTGGACCGAAAAGGGTAAAAATTTAGACAGTGAAACTGCCATAAAACGAGGGGGCGGCTGCCGGCAGTCTGTCAATCTGACAGTCGTCGCGGCCTTCGCCGGGACGACACCGAGGGGTGCGGCCGGCGATGTTCGTATGAGCCGCCCTACGCCGCACGGATCTTTCCGAGGAAGTCGCTGACCTCTTGGCCGAGCTGGCGGCTCTGGGTCTCCAGCGTC